>NZ_LWEZ01001537.1:0-31137 GCF_001634945.1 Alcanivorax sp. HI0044 | reverse complement strand
CTGTTGTGTTTTGTTGCGACGGACAGGGTGGTTCCCTTTCCTAGTGACAAAGCGCAGCAGATGGGCCCTTCAGGCCTCGCCCTACGGGTCTTCCAAGCTGGCCCGCACTCGTTGTTGCGCTTTTTTGATGGATGGACATATCTCGATCCCAGTTAGGGGACACCTTCAAAATCGCGCCCTCTGTGCCCCGAATGGGGTATAGATTGCGAGCCAGCCTGAAAGACTGAGCATGCAAGGAGTTGTTCAGAGACTCCCTAGACGCCCGATTATTGAAAGTATTACGACATGACATAAAAAGGAGAACATCATGTCACGTATCCAGGGGGCTCTTGCCCTGCTCGTTGTGTTACTTGCGGTGTTTCTGGTCGGGGTTTTCTGGTCGCCCGTCGCGGTTGTTTCAGGTACCAGTGACAGGGCGCAGAACGTCGCGATCTCGCCCGGGACGGGTGCCCCGGATGCTGCGCACCCTGCCGACAGTTTCCAGGCGGCATTGAGCCGCGCGGAAAACCTGGGGGCCATGCCGGCATCGCTGCGTGGCACCGAGGTGGACGGCCAGCTGCAAGCCGACGCGGGCGGTGAATTAATGGTAACGCCGGACCTGCGTCGGGTGTTTGATTACTTCCTGTCCGCCCAGGGGGAAGAGTCTCTGGAAGAGTGTCAGGCGCGCCTGGCAAGTTATCTGCAAGCGTCTCTTCCGGCTCAGGCTGCGAACGAGGCTTGGCGGTTTTTTCAGCAATATATGGCACTGGGGCAGGCGATGGCGGCATTGCCGCCCCATGATGGTTCGCCTGCCAGCATTCGCACCGCGGTCAAGCAGCGTCACGATCTGCAAGTCGCTTACCTGGGCCAGCAAGCGGCGGAGGCATTCTACGGAATGGATATCGCTTACGACCGTTATATGGCGGACCGACAGGCCATTGTCGATAACCCTTCTCTCAGCGATACCCAGCGGCAACAGCAGCTCCAGGGGCTGACGCAATCGCTGCCGGCTGCCATGCAGAGCATGCTGGCAGAAACCCGTGGTCCGGCGCAGTTGGCAGCGCGCACCCAGGCGTTGCGAGAGCAGGGGGCCAGTGAGGCAGATATTCGTCGTTTACGGGAACAGCAGTTTGGCGCGGATGGCGCCGCGCGTCTGGAGGCGCTGGATCAGCAGCGTGCGCAATGGGAGGCCCGCTATCAGGGTTATCGTGAACAACGCCAGGCCATTATCGACAGTGGGTTGTCGCATCTGGATCAGGAGACGGCACTGGCACGGTTGCAGCAGCAAATGTTCAGTGACCAGGAATTAAATCGGGTTGAGGCACTGGACAGAATCCAGGCCCGTTAGACCAGGGATTACTGCGCGGTTGTTATCAAACAAAAGGCCACACGGTGAACCGAGTGGCCTTTTTTACCGGAAAAAAATCAGAACTGAAAGCGCAGCCCGGCGCCGAACATGTCGATCCCGGCATCGTTGTCAAAGTGCATGAACTCGCCATACACATACAGCTTGTCCATCAAATCAATGGTGGCGCCCACCCCGCCAAAGGCATCGGTGGAGGACTCATCATCCTTGAAGGACGGGTGTTTTACGTCGAAATCCGTGTTGGCTACACCGCCTTTGCCGTAGAGGCCCACGGGGCCAAGCTCAAAGCTGAGCAGGCCGGCAAAGGTGACTGCGCCACCTTCGATCTTGGTGCCGTTGTCGCCTTCCAGTTCACCGAAGTCGTAATAACCCACTTCTGCGCCCACCAGTTCGATGGGGCGCCAGCCCAGAAACAGGCCGCCGGAGGTATCGTCGTCATCAAACTCGACATTATCGATTTTTTCGTCGGTGCCGGAATTATAAATCCCTGCGCCAACATAGAAGCCCGCGTTGGCCAACGGGGCCACACTGAGAATGGCTGTGCCAGCCAGTACTTTTGTTAGGCGGTTCATAAGCATCACTCCCTGAAAAAAGTGTCTTCAGTATTACCCAGAATAGAGCCGGTGTGTATGGGGGGGGCACATTGCGTTACCCCGGCCTGTGACTGACAGGAGGGGCTGGTATCAGTCGCCTGAATTTGCTTTCCTTGATGTCAACAGGGAACGGGGCTTCGGCACACGGGGCTGTGAGGGGAAGGCATGAAGGGAAGGGCGCTGCAGGCGCGTGGATGCCNGTGGATATTGCTGGCGAGTGTTGGGGCGGCGATGGCCGCGAATGTGTTTGCTGAGTCAACATCGGCGGATTTGCAGCTGGACTTGCGTACGGACGTGGGCTGGGAAAGTGACCACTTCCGTTACATGGGCAAGGATTTTAGTGAGTCGCTATTGATGCAGACAGGGCAGACGGTTGATTTGACCCTCCTTACCCACAAGACCCTGCCCCATCGCTGCATGCTCGATTTCTCCCACGACTACTGTGAAGACCGCGGCCACCCGGATACCTGGGGGCGTTCGGTGGAGCCGGTGGTTTGTGCCGCGACCACGCCGGCCTCCCGTGCGTTGCTATCCGGCCAGAATGCCGACGCCAATCGGCTCTGCATTACCTTCCGCGGGGGCTTTTCGTACCCGGCGAACGGCGCGAATGGGGCGCCGGACCTTGCCAGCCATTACCGCGCCGAAATTGGTGAACCCGAAAGCGGGGCGAATCCGGAAATTGTGGCGCTCACTGTGACTCTGACTCTGGACAGCGAACAGCCGTTGCACCGCTTGTCTCCTGGCTGTTATGGCGCGGTCTGTGTTGGCGATACCTTGTCCAGTGTGCAGGCGACCACCAAGGTGCCTTTGAATATTGTATCGGGACAGAGCGCCTGTGGCCGTGTGCGTAGCGATCAATGGCCAGTGGGGCTTTCCGCCCAGTTCAGGAACAGTCGCATTGCCCGGCTGGACGTTAACCCACCGTCAAACATTCGCACTGATACCGGTGTGGCGTTGGGCGAATCACCGGCTTTATATGAAATTTATCGGGGGGCGCTGGACGAAAACCTGGAAGCAGGGCCCGGCTCATTGCCGGTAAAGGCGGTGTATTGGCAGGTCCTCGGCGAGAAAGGTCTGCAGTACGAACTGGACAGCGAGCTGCAGATTACCGCGATGGCCTCGGGCGGTGAATCACTGATGGAGGATTGGCCGTGCCAATAGTGTATTCATGGTTGCAACCGGCTGGCGGGTGGGTGCGGTGACCCTGCCAGCAGCGAATGCCCGGTCCACGTTTAGCGGCGTTATTTTTGATCTGGATGGCACCCTGGTGGATTCCCGCCTGGATTTTGCGGCCATCCGTGCGCGTCTGAATTGCCCACCGGATGTGGGGGTGCTGGAATTTATCGATACCTTGCCGGCCAGTGAACAGGCGGCGGCCCACGCCGTGGTGCTGGAGTATGAGCGCGCCGGAGCGGAACGGGCCACCTGGATACCGGGCGCACAATCCTGCCTTGAAAAACTGTCGGTGATGGGCATTCCTGCGGCTATTCTTACCCGTAATACCCGTGTTATTGCCGAGCTCACCGTATCCCGGTTAAGTATTCCTGTGCAGCGAGTGCTGGCACGGGAAGATGCCCCGCCAAAACCCGCTCCGGATGGTCTGCTAGCGATTGCCAGGGAATGGGGTATGGCTCCGCCAAGCATTGCCTACGTGGGAGATTTTAAGTATGACCTGATGGCAGCCCGCAATGCGGGCATGGTCGGTGTTTATCTCGACACGGATGGCCTTAATACCCATGGCCACCTTGCCGACCGGGTCATTCGTCATTTTGATGAGCTGTTGGCTGAATCTCCGTGAGTGGCTCCCTTTGCTCCCTTTGCTCCCTTGGCGTCAGGCACGGTTCGGTTCCGCAGGCTGAGTGCTTGAGAGAAAGTGGATCGGCTTTCCGCTGGGCATGCCGATGGCTTCTTCGTCGGTCATGACAATTTGCCCGCCAATGATGGTTACCGAAGGCCAGCCCTGCAGCATCATCCCGTCGTAGGCGCTCCAGCCTGAAGGCGATGCCAGCTTGCGGTCATCCACCGCTTGTTTACGTTGCATGTCCACCAGCGTCAGGTCTGCATCGTAGCCCACAGCAATGCGGCCCTTGCCCGCCATGCCGAACAGTTGGGCGGGCCCTGCGCACACCATGTCCACTAACCGAGACAGGCTGAGCCGTCCCTGATTAACGTGATTGAGCATCAAGGGCAACAGCGTCTGGGTGCCGGTCATGCCGCTGGGGGAGTCCGGATACGGTCGCTGTTTCTCTTCCCGGGTATGCGGGGCGTGGTCACTGCCGATGACATCCACTATACCGTTTCTCACGGCCTTCCAGAGCGCATCCTGATGGCGCTGGTCTCGAATCGGAGGGTTCATCTGTGCCAGCGTGCCCAATCGTTCGTAGCATTGCGGTGCCGATAGGGTGAGATGCTGGGGTAAAACCTCTACCGAAACCCGGGATTTATGCTGCTGCAGAAAAGCCATTTCTTCGGCGGTAGAGATATGCAGGACATGCAACGGGCGACCTGCTTCCGCTGCCAGTGCCACAATGCGCCTGGTGGCTAACAGGGCGCTGTCCTCATCTCGCCAGACAGGGTGGGCAATGGGATTGGCGGCCGTTTCGGCAAGGTGACGACGGGCCCGCAGGCGGGCTTCGTCTTCAGCATGAATGGCCACCCGCCGGCGGCCATGACGGAGTATGTTGCGCAACACGTTGTCGCTGTCGGCGAGTAAATCGCCGAATGAACTGCCCATGAAGATCTTCACGCCACTACAGGCGGGCAAGCATTCCAGCTCTGCCAGCTGCTCGGCATTGGCGGCGGAGCCGCCGATATAGAACGCGTAATTACACCAGGCATCCTGTTCGGCAATAGCGATCTTGGCCTGCAGGTCCTCGGCATGGAGCGTCAAGGGCTGGGTGTTCGGCATTTCGAAAACACTGGTGATGCCGCCGAGCACTGCCCCGCGAGTGCCCGCTTCCAGCGTTTCCTTGTGGGTCATGCCGGGCTCGCGGAAGTGGACTTGGGAATCCACGGCGCCGGGCAGGAGATGCAAGCCACGGGCGTGGAGGGTGGTGTCGGCCTTGAAGGGCTCGCCAATGGCAACAATGCGCCCGTCGCGACATGCCACATCCGTTTCTTCAGGGCCACCAGGTAACAGGACTGTCGCGCCTTTAATTAACAGGCTTGGGCTATCGTTATAGTTCATTCTGAATCCTTTTATAGCCCTGCACGAGTTGTTGATTGGTGTCGGACACGCTTTCTGAAAACGCGGTGATGTCCTGACTGACCCGGGGAATGCGGGTGATGTCTGTGTCAGGGCCAATGCGGCTGGTGGACGGGATATAGAAGTTCGCGGGGAGCGTCATGCCGTCGATAACCGCATTGTGGCGAATGGCGCAGCCATCGCCGATGGTGCAGTTGAACAGTACGCTGTTGAATCCCACGAAAACCCTGTCTCCGACCTGGCAGGGGCCGTGCACAATGGCGCGATGGGCAATAGAGGTGTGTTTTCCTATGGAGATAGGCCCTCCGTCCTTGGAGTGCATAACCACACCATCCTGAATGTTGGTGCCTTCGCCAATATGGATGGGGTGAAGATTGCCATGATCATCTGTCTCGTCGGCTCGAATCACGGCATAGGGGCCGATAAAGACATGGCGGTCAACGATGACTTTGCCGCAGATGATGGCGGTAGGGTCGATAAAGGCGTTCGAATGAATGGCCGGCAGGTCACCATTAGGGTTTCTTCGGATCATTCTTTACTCCTTGCTCGTTCAGTGCCCGGTTAAACCACTCCTTTGTTTGTTCCCAGTGTTTGCGGCCGTAAAGCTCGATGAACTTGCGGGTCATGTGGTCATTGTCGTTGTCCAGAGCGCTCAGCCTTTCGCGGATAAAGGCCTCACCAAGAGGAATCCCGCATATTTCGGTGATGCAGTGTCGCCACTCGGTATAGGAGCCGGGCAGGGGAAAGTGCATGGGTACTACTCCGCAAGGGTTGTTGATGATTAATGTAATGTTATAACATAACAAAACAAGGAGGGCATCATGCCTCGTATCATCAGTGAGAAAACGCTGTTGGCGATGACGCCGTCGCAATATATGAACACCAGCCAGCGGGCGTTTTTCCGCAACCGTCTTGTTGTCCTGGCTCACGATTGCGAACAACACATCGGCAGCGCCAGAAATAATTTGCATACACCGACCCAGGCAGACCCATTGGACGCCGCTGTCGAGGAGGAGAGCTGCCGCCATCAGCTACGCTTTATGGCCCGCGAACAAGCTTTGCTGGGGAAAATTCGTGCTGCCCTGAGGCGGCTGGAAAGCGGGGATTACGGTTACTGCAAAATCAGCGGTGAGCCCATTGGTCTGCCGCGGCTGCTGGCCCGTCCTACCACGGAATACTGTGCCGAGGTGAAGGCTCGCCTTGAACAGAATGAACGCCACTATGCTCATCAACGAACAGGATAGAAACATGACAAGTCAGCAAGCCAGCCCCATTCGCCAGCTTCCCGTTACCGTGCTGTCAGGGTTTCTCGGCGCCGGGAAGACCACTGTCCTCAACCATATTCTCAACAACCGAAGCGGCCTGCGCGTTGCCGTTATCGTCAACGACATGAGTGAAATCAACATTGATGCGGCACTGGTCAATCAGAACGTTTCGCTGAACCGGTCGGAAGAGAAACTGGTGGAAATGAGCAATGGCTGCATCTGCTGCACATTGCGCGAGGACCTGTTGGTGGAAGTGAATCGCCTGGCTCGGGAAGGTTCTTTCGACTATCTGGTGATTGAGTCCACCGGGATTTCTGAACCCTTGCCCGTGGCAGAGACCTTTACGTTTGAAGATGAAAACGGGGAAGGGCTGTCCTCCGTTGCCCGTTTGGACACTATGGTTACGGTGGTCGATGCGGTTAATTTCCTGCGGGACTATCGAAGTACCCGCACGCTTCAGCAGGAGCAGGAAAACCTTGGTGATGAAGATCTTCGTAATGTGGTGGATCTGCTGGTGGAGCAAGTGGAATTCTGCGATGTGCTGTTGATCAGCAAGACGGATTTGGTCACAGAAAAGGAACTGGAGGTGTTGCAGGCAACTTTGCGGCTGTTGAACCCGGATGCCCGGATTTTGCCCATTCGCCACGGCATGGTGCCGCTGGAAGCGGTGCTCAATACAGGGCGGTTTGACTTTGAAAAGGCCCAGCAGGCGCCGGGGTGGTTAAAGGAAATGCGGGGCGAGCATTTGCCTGAAACCGAGGAATACGGCATTAGCAGTTTCACCTATGAAGCCCGGCGTCCGTTCCACCCACAACGATTCTGGAACTTTTTGCAGCAGCCTTGGCCGCTGGGAACCTTGTTGCGCTCCAAAGGCTTTTTTTGGCTGGCCAGCCGCCCCCACTTTGCAGGTAGCTGGAGCCAGGCCGGTGACATTGTTCACCATGGCCCGGCCGGCATGTTCTGGAAAACCGTGCCGGAGCAACACTGGCCCAGCGATGAAGAATACCGCGCGCTGATCATGGAGAAATGGCAAGAACCTTTTGGCGACATGCGCCAGGAACTGGTGTTTATCGGCCATAACCTGCAGCCGGAGGAAACCCGCAAGGCACTGGACGCCTGCTTGCTGACGGAAGCGGAAATGCTTCAGGGCAAGGCGCTGTGGGAGCAGCTGGACGATCCGTTCCCGCAGTGGGAGGTGGCAGGGTGATGCAAGCTCAAACGGTCACCGCCACGCCGCCAGGCTGGCAAGGCGCACCGGAGGTGACTGTGCTCGCGGATATCTTCGAGGATGATGTGCAAGTGGCTGTGTGGGACCGGCCCAGCCCGGTGGGGCAGGATGTGGTGGCCCTGGCCTGCGAGCAACGGCTGGCGGTGAAAAGCTGGTTGGACATCACTCAGCTGGAAGCGGCCCTGCTGCGGTCCCTGCCGCACGAAACCTATGCCCCCTTGAGAGAGGACCTGTTCTTGTTAGCCGATATGGTTGCCTGTCTGTTCGGGGTTGGTGGCGTCGGGTTGCGGGTGACGGCGTTGCGCAAACCCATGTGCCCTCGTTTTCACGTGGACCGGATTCCGGTTCGCATGCTGTGCACCTATGGCGGGGCGGGCAGCCAGTGGTTGCCCTCCTCACGTGTGTCGGACCAGCTTTTAGCGCCTGGCTGTGACCAGAATGCGCTTTACCAGCAACAACACGTGGAGCAGTTGGAAGCAGGGCAGGTGGCCCTGTTCAAAGGAGAGACATGGCGGGATAATCCGGGAGCGGGCGTGGTCCATCGGTCCCCGCCCATGTCTCCCGGCCAGCAACGTTTGTTGGTCACTCTGGATATCTAGGCTGAAAACATGGCAGTGACTCGTACCGAGCAGATTCTTAACAGCGCTGAGCAGCAATGTCGCAAGCAGGGCGTGCGGTTGACGCCTCAGCGCAAGCAGGTCATGTCATTGATGCTGGAGCAGGGTGGTCCACAAACGGCCTATCAGCTGCTGGATCAGTTCAAGGCTCGTTACCAGAGCAACGCGCAGCCGCCCACTATGTACCGAGCGCTGGATTTTCTGGTTCAGCAAGGGTTGGCCCACCGGCTTAGCTCCACTAACCAGTATCTGGCCTGTGATCATATAACTTGCCAGCACGGTCACCGGGGAACGGTGTTTCTTTTGTGTGATCAGTGCGGCGGCGTTCAGGAAACCCCCATGGCGGGGGCGGCGGTGGACGCATTACAGCAGACACTGGATGAAGTGGGTTTTGTCATTCAGCGCGAGCCCCTGCTGGAAGTGCATGGACGTTGCGTGGATTGCGCGACGTCGTAAACAAACAATCGTTTTTCGGGAGACGATAATGCAACGTTTTCGTCTGGACGCGTTGGCCATCGGCCTGTCCAGTCTCTGTATGATTCATTGTGTCGCCAGCCTGGCGGGGCTCTTTGCTATTGGGCTGTTATCCGCTTTTGGCAATGTTGAAGAAGTCTTTCATCTGGTCATGCTGGCTGTCATTGTCCCGGTCAGCCTGCTTGCCATTGGCATGGGCTACCGTCGACATCGCCGGCTTTCGGTGCTGCTCCCCGGCGTGTTTGCCTTGTCGGGCCTGTGTCTGCTTACCGTTTTTGAAAGTGTTATGCATGGCAGCCTTTGGGAGCCGTTGCTGACAACGCTGATTGGAATCTGCCTGGTGGTTACCCATGTCGGTAACATCCGGGGCTGTAAAGACTGCGAGGTAAATCATGACAACTCGTTGGCAACGTAACAGTCTGGCCTGCTTGCTGCTGTCGTTCAGTTTGTCTGCCACCGCCGCAGAGGTGCACCAGCATGGCCTGGCCGAGGCGGCCGTGGTGGTGGAGGGGGAGCAGGTGACAATCCGTTTCCGAGCGCCCTTGATGGATATCCTCGGCACCGAGCAGCCGCCAGCAGACGCCCCGGCCCGGGCCCGTTATGGCAAGCGTCTGGCACAGGTGGCGGCGCCACAGCCTTCGCCGGCTGCACAGTGTGAACCGGTCAGTGCTTCCATCAGCTCCGTGGATACCCTGTTTCCGGAGCAGCAGGCGCATGATTCCCATGATCATCACGATCACGACGCGCACAGTCACCACCAAGATGTGGAGAACGAGTGGTTATTTTCCTGCGCGTTTCCTGAAAAATTAAACGCCGTGGAGCTACCGTTTCTGGGCATCTTCTCGAGCCTGACCACCGAAGTGGTGTTGCTGTTGCCCGCCGGGCAGAACGCCTTGCGTCTGGCGCCGGATGAAACCCGCATACCGCTGGAGTAATGCCGCAGTGGGCTTGGTACTGGAACTCAACGGCCTGGAATACCGCCATCCCGGTCAGGTTCGTCCCTTCTTGCAGGTGCCGGACTTTGCCCTGCAGGCAGGGGAGCGGGTGCTGCTTCATGGTCCCAGTGGCTGTGGCAAAAGCACTCTGCTGTCACTGATTACCGGCATCCGGCCAATGCAGTGCGGGCGTGTTCAGGTTGCCGGCCAGGCTTTTTCTACGCTCTCCCAGCGTCGCCGGGACGCCTTTCGCGCCGATCACATGGGGGTTATCTTCCAGGCGTTCAATTTGCTGCCCTACCTGAGCGCCGTGGACAACGTTTGTCTTGCGGCCAGCTTCTCCCGCCTGCGCTGTGAGCGCGAAGCAGGGCGTCGCAAGGCGCAGAGACAGACTGCCGCCCGTGGCTTGCTTTCACGGCTGGGGCTGGATGACGGCACCGCTGACTTGCCGGCCTGGCAATTGTCTTTTGGGCAGCAGCAACGGGCGGCGGCAGCCCGCGCCCTGTTCGGCAAACCGGAGCTGATCATCGCCGACGAGCCGACCTCCGCCCTGGATAACCGCAGCCGCGATACCTTGCTGGCGTTGCTTTGTGAACTGTGCGAACAGTCCGGCAGTGCCTTGTTGATGGTGAGTCATGACGATCAGGTAGGGCACCACTTTCAGCGCAGTGAGGATTTCGCCAGCCTGGCCGGGGAGGGCAATCATGCTTGCTAAAGTGATGTTTGCCTCCCTGAAAACCCGGCGCACCTCGGCGTTGCTGATCGTGGTTGCTATTGCCATGAGCGTGCTGATGATCATCGGCATCGACCGGGTGCGTCATCAGGTGCGCGCCAATTTTGCCAGCACCATTTCAGGGACAGATCTGATCGTCAGTGCCCGTGGTGGGCCAATGAATATCTTGCTCTACAGTGTCTTCCGTCTCAGTGATCCCACCGCTGGCATCAGCTGGAACACCGTGGAGCATCTGGCCGCCCACCGGGATGTGAAGTGGTGGATTCCCATTGCGTTGGGTGATTCCCATCGCGGTTATCCGGTGGTGGCGACTAACGACAGCTATTTGACGCACTACCGCTACGGGCGGGATCAGCGCTTGACCCTGCAACGCGGGAGCTGGTTTGCCGGCGCCGACCAGGCCGTGCTCGGTAGCGCCGTGGCTACCCGGCTTGGCTATCAACAGGGTGAGCAGATTGTACTGGCACACGGTGCCAGCGGCCCGGCCATTGTGGAGCACGATAACCACCCGTTTACGGTGGTGGGTATTTTGGCCCCCACCGGTACGCCGGTGGATCAGAGTGTGCATATTTCCCTGGAAGGGATGGCCCTGATCCATCGTGGTGGCGCCTACTTGTCTGGCATGCCTGCCATGCCAGGGCAGGCAATGGACAAACCTGATTCGGTCAATGCGGTCATGTTGGGGCTGGAACGACGCATGGCGGTGCTGAGCCTGCAGCGGGAGTTGTCCCGTTATGATGGTGAGCCACTCACGGCCATTATCCCCGGTGTGCAGCTGCAACGGCTGTGGCGGATGACGGCGGCTGGAGAAAATGCCCTGCGGGCCACATCGCTGGCGGTATTGGCGGTGGCCTTGTTGGTGCTGGTGTCCACGGTGCTGGCGGCTCTGGAAGGGCGCCGTCATGAGATGGCTGTTCTGCGGGCAACAGGGGCGGGGCGGCTGGCCGTGTATACGGTGATTGTCGGCGAAAGCCTGTGCCTTACTGTGTTGGGCTGCGCGCTGGGTTTGGGCGTATTGTTTGTGGGGCAATGGGGGTTGGCGCCAGTGGCTTTGGCTGAATGGTCGCTGCGCCTTCCCGACAACTTTCTTGCGCTGCGGGAATTACCGGCCATTGGCGCTATTCTCGCGGCGGGCTCGCTGGCTGGTCTGATCCCGGCGGAAAAGGCTTTTCGCAATAGCCTGGCCGATGGCTTGACCCCAAGGAACTGATCATGCGTTTTTTGATTGCTGTTTTCTGTTTTACCTGCAGCCTGCCCTCCATGGCGGCCAATGAAATCGAGTGGGATGCTCTGGTGCCGCAGGACTATGATCCTTCGGAGGTTTACAGCACCCTGTTTGATCAGATCTATGGGGAGCAACAAGCCCCGGATGGGATTGCCGATGGCGACAGCCGTGGCGCGAAGCTGATGGACGCCATCGACAAGGCATGGCGTGAAGCGCCGCTGAAGCAGTCCCTGGATAATACCGAGGTGCGTTTGCCGGGTTACGGGGTGCCGCTGGATGGTGATGAAGAGTATGTCCGTGAATTCCTGCTGGTTCCGTATTTTGGTGCCTGTATTCATAGCCCGCCGCCGCCGCGCAACCAGATTGTGCTGGTGAAAATGGAAGGGCGCGGTGTGCCGCTGGATCTGGCGTTGGATGCCATGTGGCTGGAAGGCACCTTGACTGTCTCATCGCAAGATACCGAATACGGCACGGCAGGGTATGTGCTGGAAGGTAAAAGTGCGGAACCCTTTACGGGTTACCTCCGGTAACGGTTTATTCCTTTGCTGCCCTCTCTCTGGCAAAAAACCGCTTTTCCAGCCTGATCAGTGACGTTTTTCCCCCTATGTCTGAACTTGTTACATTTTACATACTGGAGAGAATGTAAAGCTTCAGATAGTCTCGAAAGAGCTGAATAAAAATACACCAGAACAATAAACCCCCCGGGAGAGAGGGACCATGGATATACTCCAGCTGCTGGTCAGCGGGGTCGCGAACGGCTGCATCTACGGGTTGCTGGCGCTGGGCTTTGTGTTGATCTACAAAGCGTCGGAAGCGGTGAACTTTGCGCAGGGTGACCTGATGATGCTGGGGGCCTTTCTGGGCATTACCTTCATCAATGCCGAGTATGCCGACCTGCCATTTCTGATAGGCATCACCCTGGCCGCCCTGATTTTAGGGCTCTTTGGTTACCTGCTGGATCGCCTGGTCCTACGCGCCATTTTTGGTCAGCCGCAGTTCGCCATGGTGATCCTTACCATCGCACTGGGCTTTCTGCTGCGTTTCGCCGCAGGTGTTATCTGGGGGCACGATCCGGCCTCCCTGCAAACGCCTTTTGTCGGCCGGGTGTGGGAAATGGGTGAGCTGATCATCCCGGTGGTGGATGCGGTGATCATCATTACCACTGTGGCCCTCACGTCCATTCTCTACTTCTTCTTTGCCCGTACCCGCCTCGGTGTGGCCATGCAGGCCAGCAGCCAGAACCAGATGGCCGCTTACTACATGGGCATTCCGGTGAAGCGGATCAACGCCATTGTCTGGGCCCTGTCCGGGGTGGTGGCCGCTATTGCCGGGGTCATGTTTGCTGCCAAAGGCGCCGTGGAGCCGTCGGTGGGGCTGCTGTTTGGTATCAAGGCCTTCGCCGCTGCGGTAATTGGTGGGCTGGGCTCCTTGCCCGGCGCGTTGCTGGGTGGATTGTTGGTGGGCATCGTGGAGCCGTTCGCGGGCCGCTATCTGCCTTCCGGGGTCGGCCAGATTGCTCCCTATGTGCTGATGCTGCTGGTGCTGATTCTGCGCCCCGGTGGCCTGTTCGCACAGATCAGCCAGAAGAAGGTGTAGGCCATGAGTAATCGTTTTAAAAGCCGTTACGACGACGATATCAACCTGTTTGAAGGCCGCTGGCACCTGGCCCAGTACGCGATATTGGCAGCGTTGCTGCTGGCGGCGCCCTGGGTGCTTGGCAGCTACTATCTGGGCGAACTAACCGCCGTTCTGGTGTGGTCCCTGGCCGGCCTGGGGCTGATGCTGATCAGTGGTCATACCGGGCAGGTGAGTCTCGGACATGCGGCCTTTATGGCCATTGGTGCCTTTACCAACCTGGCGTTGATGCAGCGTGGCTGGCATTTCATTCCTGCACTGCTGGCCAGCGCGGTGACCTCCGGAGTCGCCGGGGCCATCATCGCGCGGCCGATTCTGCGCATGAGCGGTATTTACCTGGCCATCGCTACCCTGGCACTGAGCATCATTCTTGAAGATGTGGCGATCATGGCCGAACCGGTGACCGGTGGGGTGGCAGGGGTGTTTGCGCCGCCCATCGAGCTGTTTGGTCTGGCGGTGGACC
This sequence comes from Alcanivorax sp. HI0044, assembly GCF_001634945.1. Classification (NCBI taxonomy): domain Bacteria; kingdom Pseudomonadati; phylum Pseudomonadota; class Gammaproteobacteria; order Oceanospirillales; family Alcanivoracaceae; genus Alcanivorax; species Alcanivorax sp. HI0044. The sequence continues at coordinate 17,419 of NZ_LWEZ01001537.1, read as the reverse complement.
GTTACGCCACGCCCAGAGCCTTTTACTACATCTGCCTGGCGGTGTTGGTACTGGTGACGCTGGGCTATCTGAACCTGCTGCGCAGTGGTTCCGGGCGCTCTTTCCTGGCGGTGCGCGACAGTGAAGTGTCTGCCCGCGCTCTGGGGGTGAATGTGACCCGGGCCAAAACCCTGGCGTTCAGCCTGTCCTGTGCCATTACCGGTCTGGCGGGGGCGCTTTATGGGCATCTGGCCCAGGCGGTGAACTATGAAAGTTTCCTGGTGCTGATCTCCATTACCCTGCTGCTGCAGGTGGTGATCGGTGGCCTGGGTTCGGTTCATGGGGCCTTTTTCGGTGCCATCGTGGTGGTGCTGCTGCCGCAGGTCATTGCCATTGCCCGGGATTATCTGGATAACGCGGCGGGCATCAAGATCGCGGCCTATCCGGGCATGGACACGGCCCTGTTCGCGCTGTTGATTCTGCTCATGGTGATTTATGAGCCGCGGGGGCTGTATGGCGTCTGGTTCAAGGTGCGTACCTGGTTGCAGCTGTTCCCGCTGTATCGCAAGGGCATGTTCCGCCGTACCCGAACCTACCTGAAAACGGAGCGCCAACGATGAGTCTGTTACAGGTCAAGGATCTCTCCATCTCCTTCGGGGGCGTTAAAGCGGTGGACGGTGTCAGCTTCGACGTGGAAGCCGGCGAAGTCTTTACCCTGGTTGGCCCTAACGGGGCGGGCAAGTCCACCATCTTCAATCTGATCAGCCGCCTGTATGAACCCAGTGCCGGCCAGATCGTTTTCAATGGTCAGGACATTACCCGCCTGCCGGCCCATGACGTGGCCGGGCTGGGTATCGCCCGGACCTTCCAGAACATCGAATTGTTTGATCACTCTTCGGTACTGCAGAACCTGTTGATCGGTCGTCACTGTCGCCGTAATACCCTCTGGTTCGAAGAGCTGTTGTTCCTGCCCAAAGTGCGGCGCAGTGAACGGGAGCATCGGCTGCTGGTGGAGGAGGTAATCGACTTTCTCGATTTGGCCCCCTATCGCGACAAGCTGATTGCCGGTTTGCCCTACGGGGTGCGCAAGGTGGTGGAAATCGCCCGGGCGCTGGCCAGTGAGCCGAAACTGATTTTGCTGGATGAGCCGGCCTCCGGCCTCAGTGTGGAAGAAACCCAGAACATGGCCTGGTGGATCGAGGACATGCAGAAAGATCTGGGCCTTACCGTGCTGATGGTGGAGCACGACATGAGCCTGGTGTCACGGGTATCCGACCGGGTGCTGGCGGTGGCAGAAGGGCATCCGCTGGCCATGGGCACCGCTGCACAAGTGCAGGCGGACCCGAAAGTGATTGAAGCCTATCTGGGCTCGGAGGCCACATCATGAGTGACGCGGCAGAGAAAACCCTGAGCGCCCAGCCCCTGTTGCAGGTCAAGAATCTGGAAGCGTTTTACGGACCGGTAATGGCCCTGCGCGGGGTATCCATTGATGTCCACGAAGGCTCGGTGGTTGCCATCCTCGGTGCCAACGGTGCCGGCAAGACCACCCTGATGAAAACCATTTCCGGGGCGCTGGCGCCGCGCAAGGGCAGTGTCACCCTGGCGGGTGAGCATATCGAAGGCAGCGAGCCGGACAAGCTGGTGCACAAGGGCATTGCCCATGTGCCGGAAGGCCGTGAGGTATTCCCGTTTCTGAGTGTTGAAGAAAACCTGCTCATGGGAGCCTACACCCGTCGAGACAAGGACGGGATTCGTCAGGACATTGCCATGGTCTATGACTATTTTCCGATTCTTCAGGAACGTCGCAACCAGGCCGCAGGTACGCTTTCCGGTGGGCAGCAACAGATGCTGGCCATCGGCCGCGGGCTGATGTCGCGGCCGTCGGTGATGCTCCTTGATGAGCCCTCACTGGGGCTGTCGCCGCTGCTGGTACAGGAAATTTTCGCCATCGTTCGTCGCCTCAACAAGGAGCAGGGCGTAACCCTGTTGCTGGTGGAGCAGAACGCCCAGGTAGCGCTGAATACGGCGGACCATGGTTATGTACTGGAAACCGGCCGGATCGTGATGGATGGCAGCGCGCAGGACCTGCTCGCCAGTGACGATATTCGCGAGTTCTATCTGGGCCAGTCGGCGGGGGATGACCGACCGGAAAAACGTTGGAAACGGAAAAAGACCTGGCGCTGATGATGACTGAAAATAATACCACAACCACTCAGCTCCACGGTTGCGACACCGTGGTCAAACTCTGGCGCAAGCAATGCCTGGAGCGGGGCAATAATATTGCCCACCGCGAAAAGGAACTGGGCATCTGGCAGAGCCATACCTGGCTGGATTATTACGAGAAAGCCCGCGCCATTGGCGTTGCGCTGCTGTCGCTGGGACTGGAACGCGGTCAGCCGGTTTCGATTCTCAGTGAAGACAACAAGGAATGGCTGTACTGCGATCTGGGTATTGCCGGCGCCGGGGGTATCAGTAACGGCGTCTACACCACCGACAGCCCCGAGCAGTTGGCGTACCTGATCAACGACAGTGAATCGGCCTTCCTGTTTGTAGAAAACGATGAGCAACTGGACAAGTATCTGACCGTGCGTGATCAGGTGCCCACGCTGAAAAAAGTCATCGTCTACGACCGCAAGGGGCTACGGGATTTTGACGATCCCATGGTCATGTTCCTGGATGAGCTTTACGCCCTGGGTGAACAGATCCCGGATGCAGAAGCGCAGTTCAGTGCCAGCATTGCCCAGAGCCAGCCCGATGATATCCGCATGCTGATCTATACCTCCGGCACCACCGGGGCGCCGAAGGGGGCCATGATCAGTCACCGCAATGTGCTGTTCCAGCTCGAGGCCGGTGAGCAGGTGCTGGATGCCCATGAAGACGATGATCAGCTTTGCTTCCTGCCCCTGTGTCATATTCTGGAACGGCTGGTGTCGGTGGAGCTGCCCATCTACAAAGGCTGTACCGTGAACTTTGCGGAAAGCCCGGAAACCGTATTCGAGAACCTGCGCGAAGTGTCACCGAATACCTTCGCCGCCGTGCCGCGCCTGTGGGAAAAAATCTACAGCTCCATGATGACCCTGCGTGATGAAGCCACGGCTTTCGGGCGTTGGTGTTTCGACCGTGCCGTGGCCGCCGGGGAAGCCTGGCACTGTGACCGCAATCGCTCGCCGCTGTCGGCCCTGCAGTACCAGTTCTGGAATCTTCTGGTGCTGCGCAATGTCCGGGATCTGATTGGCATGAACCGCCTGCGCCGGGGGACCACCGGGGCGGCTCCCATTGCTCCGGAACAGATCCGCTGGTTCCAGTCGTTGGGTGTGCCTTTGTTCGAAGGGTACGGCATGACCGAGACCACCGGTGTGGCCTCCCTGAACAGTATCAAGCGGGAGAAGGTGGGTACCGTGGGCGAAGCGTTGCCGGGCACGGAGGTGCGTATTGCCGAGAACGGCGAAGTGCTGGTGCGTGGTGGCCATGTCTTCGCCGGCTACTGGCGGAAACCGGAAAAAACCGCAGAAGACATCCGTGATGGCTGGCTGCATACCGGGGACGTGGGGCGCCTGGAAGATGGCATGCTCACCATCACCGGCCGTCTCAAGGACATCATTATCACGGCGGGGGGCAAGAATATTACCCCGGCGGAAATCGAAAGCCGGATGAAATTCTCCCCCTATATTTCCGATGCCGTGGTGATTGGTGACAAGCGTAAATACCTCACCTGCCTGATCATGATTGATCAGGAAAATGTGGAGAAATACGCCCAGGATCGCCAGGTACCGTTTTCCAATTTCGCTTCCCTGTGTCGGGCCAAAGAGGTGCTGGACCTCATCGACAGCATTGTTCAGGACGTGAATAAACAGTTCGCCCAGGTGGAACAAATCAAGTATTTCCGCCTGATCGATGTGCTGCTCACCGCCGAGGATGAGGAGCTGACCGCCACCATGAAGCTGAAGCGTTCCTTCGTGGAGAAAAAACACAAGCACCTGATTGATTCCATGTATTGATGGTACGAGAGGAGAGTGCATCATGAAGAAGCTTTGTCTGACGGCCCTGGCCGCCATAGCCCTTGTGGGCTGCAGTGACAACAAGGATGAAGAAAGTGCCGCGGTCGAGCCCGTGCGTGGCGTCACCGACACCGAGATTCGCCTGGGGGGCATGCATGACCTGTCTGGCGTGTTCGCCGCCTTCTCGTCGCCGGCGGTGCAGGTGGCCAACGACATGTTCGAAGAAGTGAACGAGCAGGGCGGCATTCATGGCCGCAAGATTCGTTATATCGTCGAAGACCATGCCTATCAGGTTCCCAAGGCAACGCAAGCGGTGAACAAGCTGGTCAGCCGCGATGAAGTCTTCGCCATGGTCATGAGCCTGGGGACGCCCCACAACCTGGCAGCATTCCCGATCATGGACCGTAACAACGTGCCCAGCATTCTTCCCCTGGCGCTTTCCAAGCCCATGGAAGAGCAGGGCGACTTCCGCTATCGCTACGTGTTCGGCCCCAGCTATTACGACGGTGTTCTTAAAGGTGTGAACAAGCTGGTGGAAACCGATGGCATCGAAAACCTGTGCGTGATGTATATCCCCTCCGACTTTGGTGAGGAAGTGAACCAGGCCGCCACCGACGCGGCTGCCAACAATGATGCCCTGAATCTGTTGGAAAGCTCCTCCCATCGCCCTGACGAAAGTGATTTCACCGGCACCCTGGCGCGCCTGCGCGATGCGGGCTGTGAGCTGGTGGCAGTGGCGCTGCCGGTGCGCCCGATCATCACCGTGGTGGCCACGGCCAAGCAGATGGGCTGGGATGATGCCAAGTTCATCGTCTCCCAGGCGGGTTTCCATTCCGCCGTTGCCGCTGCACCGGGTGGCGTCACCGAGGGGTTGTATGGCGTAGCGTCCTGGGAAGATATCGTCAGCCGCATGCAGCATGTGCCGGAAACCCAGGCCTGGGCGGATGAGTACAAGGAAACATACGGCGAGCTGCCCAGTGGTGGTGCTGTCCTGGGGCGCGTTGGCGCCATGGTCATGATCAACGCCCTGCGCGATGCAGGCCCGGACCTGACCACCGAATCCTTCCTGGATGCCATGGAGTCGCTCAAGTTCACCGACAAGGTGACCGGTGTCGATACCCAGATGAGCGAGACCAATCACCGCGCCGGCAGCGGGATCATCCTGTCTCAGGTGAAGGATGGCATCTGGCGGCCCGTTGCTGAAATGGAATAAGCCGCAATAGATGCAACAGAGACAACCACCGGCCCGCAAGGGGCGGTGGTTTTCAGTTTTTATCCTGTTTTTTCTACGACTTTTCTCTCTGCGTTCTGAGCGCGCCCGCCACTGACAACCCTCCCGGTTCATCACTTTTCCGTTAAACAGCCGCGCTGCATTTTGGTAATCCACTCTGAACTTTCGGTTGAGTGACGAGGCTATTTGCTCTGCCGCAGCATGGCCCAGTGTCGTACCGGGGTCCCGGGGATGTCATCTTCATGCACCACCTCAAAACCGAACCGTTGATACAGGGACACATTGTTCGGGTTGTGGGTATCCAGGTAGCAGGGCAGTCCTTGCTCGTCTAGCTGATCCAGCGAGGGTTGTAACAACGGGGTCGATAGCCCGCGGCCCTGTTGCGATGGATCGATACCGAGTAGCAGCAGATACACATGGGGCGTGCTGAGAACACGATGGTGTACTGCCTGCATGGCATTGCCTGCCTGCATCTGGCGTTTTATCGCGCCGGGGCCTTGCTTGATCAGGGCGCGCACCGCGCCGAAGCGCAGCATATCGGCCACGCTGTGCCGCAGGGCTGATGATGGCAGCCAGACAGCGGCACCATCCTGTGGTTGCTGGGTGGTGTGTACCTGACCGTTTTGACTGGCATGGGCAACCAGAAACCGGAAGGTAGGGTACGCCAGCGCTTCACGTTGCGTTGCGTTCGGGAAGAAGTAGGCAAACAGAGGGTCATGGAAAAAGGCCCGGCAGAACATGTGGGCGATGTCGTTGAGGGGCGGTTGGGGTGTTGTCATTTAAGGAGTATCCGGCAGCGTCATGGAGGAGCATACCGGAAAAAGCAGGTTCATCGCGGAATTGAGTGAGGAGCCGGTTTCAGGGTGGCTCTCATTATCCCGACATTGGCAATGCTGGACGTCGGATGCCCGACCGCTGACGCTTAGTCAAAATCGGAAAACGAAGTTTCCATGCCATGTTCGTAAAGTGAATGACCCCGTCATTCCATGAATCATCGCCCCCTGAGCATTCCTCAAAAGACGTAGTGACATAGCGATAACCTCGCAGACTATATGCGGCATCAGGCATCAGGCATCAGGCATCAGGCATCAGGCATCAGGTATCAGGCATGGAGAGCGTGGCAACCTGTGAGCTATTCACTCTAATCCGCAGTTAACCAAAGCACTGGACCGGTGCAGCCAGCTGCGTGCACCGGGCCAGGCGGGGCTACGTTCAGGAATGCGAGGCCTGGCTTTGGCTCCCTTCGTAGGGTTCACCGCCGCCGGGAAAGGCCAGCCGCAGGTTGTTCAGCCAGGTGGTGCCAAACTGTCGGAACAGGGAAGCGCTGTTGTACGGAATGCCGTAACGGTCTGCCAGCGCTCGCACCCGTGGGGCCACTTCCTTGTAGCGGTTGCTGCACATGTCCGGGAACAGGTGATGTTCGATCTGGTGCGACAGGTTACCGGACAGGATATGGAACAGCTTGCCGCCCTCGATGTTGCAGGAACCCAGCATCTGGCGCAGATACCAGCGACCACGGGTTTCGCCTTCCACCTGTTCCAGGGTGAAGTTGTGGGCTCCGGCGGGGAAGTGCCCGCAGAAGATAATGGTGAATGCCCAGATGTTGCGGATCAGGTTGGCCACCGCATTGGCGCCGGCCACCATGCCGAACACCAGCAGGGGCGAGAAGGGCACATAGAAGGAAATCGGGATCGCCACCAGCGCCGCCGCCAGCGGCCAGGCGATGTAATCCTTGGCCACCTGACGCCATACCTTGTAGCCGATACGTTTTAACAGCGGCGTGAAATCCTTCAGCTTGTTCTTGCCTTTCAGGTGGTCATCAATGGCCTGTTCATGAACGGCCACGCCTTCCTCGAACAGCAGCATCAGCAAAATGAAATAGATTGGCTGTAGCAAGAACGCCGGCTTCCATTTTTGCATGGGCGTCACCCGCATAATGCCGTAGCCCACATCCAGGTCTTTTTCCAGCACATTGGTCCAGGTGTGGTGCACCACATTGTGCGAATGCATCCAGCGGTCCGAGGGGCTCATGGTGTCCCATTCCCAGGTGTTGGACTGGATTTCCGGGTCCTTCATCCAGTCCCACTGGGCATGCAACACGTTGTGGGCGATTTCCATGTTTTCCAGAATCTTGGCGATGCCGAGCGCGAACACGCCCAGGCCCATGAGGGTGAGTGCCACTGGCCAGGTTGCCAGCGCGTGCCCCCAGGCGGGAATGAAAAACAGCGACAGGTAAATCACAAAGCGGGAGCTCACCGCCATGGTGCGCTGGGTCTTGATCACCTTGAGGATATAGGCCCGGTCACGGTCGCCCCGGGAATCAAACACCTCGTTGCGAATGGCTTCCAGCTCGTTGCCAAATTCTTCGATCTGTTCGTCGGTCAGGTCGACCGGGTATTGATGGGTTTTCATTATTGTTCCCTCACAAATCCAGTTCGCAGTCGCCGGCGGCGGCGCAGATGCAGGTTTGTACAATGCTGCCAGCTTCGTTCAGTACCTCGCCGGTGCGCAGGTCACGCACACACCCGGACACCAGCGTGGTGTTGCAGGTATGGCAGATGCCCATGCGGCAGCCGTGGGGCGGGTTCATTCCGGCCGCCTCGGCCACTTTCAGTAGTGGCGTGTCGCTGTCGCCGTCGGTTTCCACATCGCTCTGGGCGAAGCGCACCCGGCCACCCACCGCATCGGCGGGCACCTCGGTAAAGGGCGCACGGAATCGCTCCACATGCAGTCGGCGAATACAGCCGGCTTCGGTCATGCATTGCTCGATCGCTTCCAGCAGCGAAGGTGGGCCGCAGGCGTACACATCCCGGTCTTTCCAGTCCGGGCAGAGCGCATCCAGCTGTGCTGCAGAAAAACGGTTACGGCTCGGGTCCTCGCCTTCGCGGCTGTAAATCAGATGCAGGTGATAGCGATCGTTGTAGCGATCCATCGCCTTCAATTCCTTGCCCAGCACCACATCAAACTCGTGGGGCGCATAGTGGATATGATGAGTATCGGGTAGGCGCCCCTGGGCAATCAGGCTGTTGATCATGCTGAACGCGGGGGTAATACCGCTGCCGGCGGTAATGAACAGCGGCTGGATAGGCTGTGCATCGGGCAGATAGAAATCCCCCTGGGGCAGGCCGATGGGCAGGTAGTCGCCCACCTTGATATTGCGCACGATGTGGTGGGAGATAGTCCCCTTGTCGATGGCTTTCACCGTGATCGTGAAGCAATCGTCTTCGCGCTCGGGGGGCGAGGAAATGGTGTAGGTGCGGGTGTAATGCTTGCCATCGGCAGGGATGCCCACTCGCACATGCTGGCCAGCCCGGTGCCCGCGCCAGTTCAGGCCGGGCCGCAGGGTGAGCGTGCGTGCGTCTTTGGTTTCATCCCACACTTTTACCACTCGGGCCTGCAGCTTGTGGGTGGTCCACAACGGGTTCACCAGTTCCAGGTAATGGGAGGTGCGCAGTGGCCAGGCAAAATAATCGGTGATGGTACTCAGTCGAGACCAGATGGACGATGATGCACCTGGCTCTGGCTGGGTGGGTTGACGCATAACGGTTCCTCTTTCGTTGTCATTATTCGAGGTTGTCGCTAACCCGGCATTGCAGGTGGTGTTGCAAGCGGGGGCATGGGGTGAACAGTGCCGCTGGGGCTGGCCGTCACAGTCCGTTCTTGTCCATATCGGTACCGGTAAAACCGCATCCCGGAGCGTTTGAGTATCCTCCTCTATCAAGTCCGCAGGCCAATGACCTTAACCGAATCTGTACGCAAACCCTGTGCAGAAAAACACTGCTTACGCTGCGTTAATGAACATGTGTTCACATTGGGCTTTAGCGTAAAACTACTGCTGCCATGCTGTCCAGCCTTTCTTGATTAGCGGTGCTAGGTTTCACTGGTGACGTGCCTGTGTGCCTGGGCGTTGAGGCCGAAAACAGGACGGAATGGTTAAGTTCCTATGGGAAAGTAAGAGAAGGCTTACAGACGCAGGTGGGGGATGTGGTGATAATTTGATCACCTGCTACGTAGAATTGCTGAAATAAATCCTGCGTATTCATTCTTATCTGGCAGGGGTGGTGTTCACTAACGGTGATCAAGGATGCATTTGCACCTTGCCTGACGCTGAACACAGTGAAACCGAATACTGCTGCTGGTTCCTCGTTTACCCCGGCCTTGCCCGGGGTTTTTATTGTCCGGGATAAGGGCGCTTTTCATCCTGTGGGCCATTGATGGCGGCTAGATTCAGCCCTCACGTTTTTCTGTTATGGGATATGCTAGCGTCTGTCTGCTTACACCGCCGCTTACTCGATAGTGCAGTCCAACGGAGATTCAATGGCTAACCCGAAGCAACAATGGCTACAGGCCTTCACCGCTGGTTTTATCGCCACTCTGCTGTTCCATCAGGGCGTGCTGGCCCTGTTCTGGCTGGGCGGCCTTATCCCTGCCTTTCCATGGAACATGACCCCGGTGCCACCACTGGGTGTACCACAAGTGATGTCCCTGGCCTTCTGGGGTGGTGTGTGGGGCTTGCCGGTGTGGTGGATCATTCGCCGCTGGCAGAGCATGAAGTTCTGGCTCAGCGCCATCGTCATCGGTGCCATCGGCCCGACCCTGGTGGCGATGCTGCTGGTGTTCCCCATGAAAGGGCTGGACGTGAATGCCACCAAGGTCGTGGGAGGTTTGATTGTGAACGCTGCCTGGGGGCTGGGGTTGGCAGCCTGGATGCAGTTCAACCGGTGGCGGTGGAGTGCGTGATCCGGGCGCACCACCGGCCATGGAAAGCAAATGGCTCGAACAGCCCTGGACGTTCTGTCCCCACATCGTGATAGCGTTAGCCCTCTTTTTCATGGCGGGAGCCAAGCATGCCCAGTAACACCCATACCGTGATGATTACCGGCGCCTCGGGCTATATCGCCAGCTGGATCGTTAAACTCCTGCTGGAAGCCGGCCACACTGTGCACGCCACTGTGCGCAACCCCGACAAGGCCAAAAGCGTGGATCACCTGAAGCGTCTTGCCGAATCGGCGCCCGGCACCCTGAAACTGTTCAAAGCGGATTTGCTGGATGCGGACAGTTTTGATGCGCCCATGCAGGGCTGCGACATCCTCATGCACACCGCCTCGCCCTTCGTGCTGGATGGCTTTACCGATGCCTACGAGGCCCTGGTACGCCCGGCCGTGGAAGGCACCCGCAATGTGCTCAATGCCGCCAACCGTTGCGACCCCCTCAAGCGTGTGGTGCTCACCAGTAGCGTGGCCTCCGTGTACGGTGATGCCACCGAGATGAAGGGCAAGAGTGCTTTCACCGAAGCCGACTGGAACACCACCAGCAGCGTCGACCACAACCCGTACCAATATTCCAAGGTGGCTGCCGAGCGCGAGGCCTGGAAAATCCATGATGCCCAGAGCGGCGATGCAGCCAGCCGCTGGGATCTGGTCACCATCAACCCGGGCATGGTGTATGGGCCGTCACTCACCAACGCCAGCCACTCCGCCAGTATCGGCACCCTGCTGGACATGGGGCGCGGTAAGCTGCGTACCGGTGTGCCGGACCTGTCATACGGCATGGTGGATGTGCGTGAAGTGGCTCAGGCGCATCTGTTGGGCGCGTTTAATCAAAGCGCAGAAGGCCGCTATATCCTGGTCAGCGAATCCGTTTCCATGCTGGATATCGCCGCCATTCTGCGCAAGCAATTCGGTCGCCAATATCCCTTCCCGATGATGAAGGTGCCCAAGCCGGTGGTATGGGCGGTCGGCCCGTTCATGGGCCCGGTGACCCGCAAGTTCATCAGCCGCAACGTGGGGTATCCATTGCACTTCGACAACACTCGCAGCAAAGCGCTGGGTGTGAACTACCGTGCAGCCAGCGATACCCTCAAAGATCACTTCGAGCAGGTGTTGGAAGACGGGCTGGTGCGGCGGCGTTAAACCACGGACCCGCTTGCATGACGAATGGCCTGCCATCCCTGCGCGGGCTTTCGTCATGCAGGTATTCTTCCCTCCGATGCTTAAATCAGCCCAGTGCGTAATCCGCTTGCGGCGTTTCGCTGGTAGCGCTCTGCAACTGCTCCACCAAGGCATCCACCTCCTGCTCGGCCTGGCGAATCGACGCGGCCAATCGTTCCCCGCCTTCTTCCTGATGTTCAACGGCAACGTAGTGAATGCGGGTAATGCCGATAAACTGCAGCACGGTAGTGAGGCCCGGTTCCAGATGATTCAGGTGGGCCAGATCGCCGCCGTGATTGAAGCCGGCGCCACCCCGTGACGACAGGATGACCGCGTGGCGAGGACGATCCGCCAGCAGCGGGGTGAACGGATCCTCCGGCCGGGTTTCGTCATAGCCCACCGTGCGGCCCATGCGCACGATCTGGTCCACCCATGCCTTCAGCGCAGCGGGCATCCCGAAGTTATAAAGCGGTGCGCCGATGACCAGCACATCGGCCGCAATCAGTTCATCAATCAACTGATCGCTTTCGGTCAGCACGCCTGCCATCCAGGGCTGCTGATGGGCGGCTGGCGTAAAGGCCGCTTCGATCCAGGGTTGGTCGATAATGGCCGGAGGGGCTGCGCCCAGATCCCGCTGGGTGACGGCGGTGTTCGCAGAGGCCGCTTGCCAGCGGCTGATGAAGCGTTGCGTCAGGCGGCGGCTGATGGAGCCGTGGGCGTCTTGACCGGCAAGGCCGGGGCGGGCGCTGGCATCCAGTTGCAGAAGGTGTGTCATGGTGGGCTCCTTGTTTTGTGAGTTGAACTCATTCATCGTTAAGCGCAAGACAAGCCTAGTGGCGGGCAATAAGGCGCCACAAACGATCATTATTTTCATTAATAGATGAGTTTAATTCAGTTATGAGCCCTCGCCGGTTACCGTCCCTTTCTGCCTTGCGTGCTTTTGAAGCCGCCGCCCGCCATGAAAGTGCCAAACAGGCCGCCAGTGAGCTGTCTGTGACGGCCACGGCCATCAGCCACCATATTCGCGGTCTTGAGGAATCGCTTGGGGTGGCACTGTTCGTGCGCAAGCCCCGGCAATTGTTGCTGACACCGCAGGGCCGGGAACTGTTTCTGTCACTGGAGACGGCCTTCGACAGCATTGCTGACGCGGTGGACCGCGTGAAAGCGGCGCCGACCCGCCTGGCAGCAACGCTGTCCACCACGCCAGCGGTGGCTGTGCGCTGGCTGTTGTCGTGGGTCTGCATGCTGCGGGATGCGCACCCGGAAATAGACCTGCGCATCCATGCTTCTCATGAACCGGTTGCCCTGGATGGGGTCACCGCCGACCTGGCAATCCGTTATGGCGATGGCGACTGGCCGGGACTGGTGGCGGAGAAGCTGTTCGATAACACTTTTATTCCGGCTTGCAGCCCTTATCTGAAACTGGACGACGTGGCGGACTTAACCGACCACCCACTGATTCACTTCCGCCCACAAGGCGCCTTGGCGGCTCCCATGGACTGGGCCGGTTGGCAAAAACGGGTCCAGGTGGCGGGGCTGGATGTCAGTGCCGGGCTGGTATTTTCCGACGAAACCCACGCTATTTCCGCCGCCATCGGCGGGCAGGGCGTGGCCCTGATGAGCCAAACCCTGATTGCCGATGAACTGGCTGAAGGGCGGTTGGTTCAGCCCTTCGGGCCGGAACTGGAAGGCAAACCGTTCTATCTGGTGTACCCGGAAAATCGGCGGGATGACCCGGTGATTAAAGCAATTCGGGATTGGGTGATGGGGGTGCCGGGGGGCTTGTGCCCGGCGGCAGGGTAGGCGGCTAATGTTTGTTGATCGCGGTTAGCAGCGCTACCGCATAGGGGAAACGACGAAGGGCCGTCCGGCTAATCCGTCGGCTTCCAGGTAACGTCACCCACCCAGCTGGGTTTTTTCGGCAAGGCCCAGCGGGGGATTCTGTCGGTAGCCCGCACCATCAGGTCCACCGGTACGTGGTAATACTTGTTGTTACGGTCCGCCATGATTTTCATGTGGGTGCTGATCAGGCGGAACAACAGATTGCTGCGGCCCGCTTCGGTGCGGCCACCGATTTTCTCGAACTTGGCGGTAGCCTGGTAAAGCTTTTCTTCCGGCAGCCCGGCGAGCACCACGTTATCACGCATCTTGTTGAGCAAGGGAAAGTGTACCGCCGCGCCCAGAATGATCTGTGGCTTGAGCAAGCGGCCCATGGTGCGCATCAGCGACATATTGATCCTGCTGCCCACCTTGCTCTGCCCGTACTGTTCCATGACGGCAAAGCCCACGCCAAGGTGGCGCGATTCGTCATCGTTGATCTTCGCGAACGCCTCATGGCATACCGGGTCCTTCACGGTATCGAGCAGGAACTTGCACAGGGCGCCATCCAGCGCCACCTCAAGAGCCGGAGTGATGGTCCCCAGAATCCGGTAATCCAGGTCATCCGCATAGCGCTCCATCCAGTCCACTACCAGGCGGATATTGTTGTTCGGTGGCGGCATGTTGCCGTCGGCGTCGAGCATGCCCCAGCGCTTCATCAGCGCCACTTCCGCGTTGGCATGGCGCTGTTCTTCGGCATAAAAATAGGTATAGATCTGCCGTAGCGTATCCGTGGGGGCGCTTTTCGCCATGGCGGCAAAGCCTCGCCCGCCGATGTGCTCAATCCACACCAGGTCCGCCATGAAATCACGCAGCCTGGGCCACTGTTCCTCGGTAATCAGTTCCGCCCCTGGTGCCTCCCAGTCAATGTCCGTGAGCGCCCATTGGGTGTTGCGGATCTTTACCAGCATCTGGTCCAGGTCGACGGTTGCCATGGTGTTCACTCCTGCAGTGACAGCGGATTGTGTCTGTCGTGGGCTGCATGCCTCACGTCTGCCCGGTGGTTGACAGCTTCCAGAATCAGTACCACAGTAATTCGAATATTTATTCGGGTTCAATTCGGTTATGGACAAGACGCGTAAGCCCAAGCAGGAACGCTCAAGGAAGACGGTCGAAGCGATTGTTGAGGCGGGGTTTATCTTTATTTCCCGGGAAGGGCGTGAGGCACTCACAACCACTAAAGTGGCTGATATTGCTGGGGTTAGTGTGGGCACACTCTACGAATACTTCAGCAACAAGGAGGAAATTCTGGATGCCATGTACGCCCGTTTCTCCGACGACGTGGTGGTCATGCTCAAGGAGGTCACCCCCGAGGTTATTCGGAAAAAACCGGACGAAGGCATCCTGCATATCCTGCAGCATCTCCGCGAGCTGCTAAGCCGCAACAACAAGCGCTACCTGCACTGTGCGGCTCTGCTCAGCCAGCATTTACCGCAGCAACATGTGGCACCGCTGCGGCAAGTGCTGGGCACGCTGTCCATGCAATACCTGTCCCGGAACCCGGAATACATCCACCTGCCCAACCTGCCGGTGATGAACTACATCATGACCCACGGCGGCATTGCGGCCCTGGTCCATCAGCTGAGCCATGACGACCCCATGGTGAGCTTCGACGAACTGTCCCAAGGGTTGGCGACCATGGCACGCCACATGATCGAAGGCAGCCGGCGCGATGCCGGCCTGGATTCGCCGTGAAGCATTGAGCATTACCTGGCGCTTGCGCACCAAAATAAGACACGCATGCGCGTGTTTTGAGCACCAAAAGTGCGCAAATCAGGCTATTGGCTACGCCAGGCGGCAGGCTAGCCCGCCTTTTGGCACAGCTCGGCCAGCTTCTGGTCCAGCATATTGAGTATGTGGCGGCGGCTGATCACGCCCACCACCTTGTTGGCGGCATCCACCACCGGGTAGATCTTGGGCTTGGCGGCCAACATTTGCTGGGCCAGGCTTAGCACGTCATCGGTGAGCGATACCGTCAGCACCTCGCTTTGCATCAGGTCCTTTACCGTGGCCACGCGCTGGTTGTGATACACCACCTGCAGCGCCGCCTGCAGGCATTCGCGCTCACTGATCCAGCCCACCAGCGTACCGGCGTCATCGGTGACCGGGCTGCCCAGCATGTCCAGTTTGATCAGGTTGCTGGAGGCTTCCACCACCGGCATCTCCGGGTGAATTGTCGCAAAGCGGGTGCTCATCAGGTCTTTGATGGATACAGAATCCATGGGGCTTACCTCTTGCTCTGGTCAGGGACCACAAAGGGTTCGGCCAGCACTTTCGCCGGCCACCAGGCAAGTTACTGCGGGAACCATGCCAACTTACCGCAGACGATGCCGGCTCCCCTTTTGTAGGAGCGCCACTTGAGGCGCGAACTTTTTACTCCCCTCCAAAAAACGTTGCTTGACCTAAAGCCGGCTTGAAGTGGCATGCTGACCGGTAACATCAAGGCGACGCCGCCCGGAGAGTGAGCATGACCATTTCAACAGAGACACCCGACAACCCGTCCACGCTGTGGAAAAGCGTGGGTGGGCGCAACTGGGTGGAATCCCAGCAGCTGATTGATCACCTGTTCAAACCCATTGAGGTGTTGCTGGCTGAGGCGGTGGAATGCCAGTCGCCACAGCGTGTTCTCGATATCGGTTGTGGCACCGGCGGCACAACCCGTGCGATCAGCCGTTATACGCGGGGTGGGGGGCAGGCAACCGGCGTCGATATTTCCGAGGTCATGATCGAGGCGGCGCGGCAGGGTGCGAAAAAGAACGGCGCAGAAAAGGCGGGGGCAGAGTTTATCTGTGCCGATGCTCAAGCCTATGTTTTTGTTGAAAGCCAGTACGACATGCTGGTCTCGCGCTTCGGCATCATGTTCTTCGACGATCCCATCAAGGCCTTCCAGAACCTGCGGCGTGCCGCCACCAGAGATGCCCGTGGGCTGTTCGTTGCCTGGCGCTCCCCGCAAGAAAACCCCTTCATGACCGCCGCCGCCCGTGCGGCCAAATCCATGGTCACGCTGCCACAACAAGCCCCGGACGCCCCTGGGCAGTTCGCCTTCGCAGAACCCAAACGTGTGGAAAGTATTCTTGAGGCTGCACAGTGGCATCACATCAGCATCGAACCACTGGATTTCGAATGCGCTTTCCCCGAGACCGAACTGATCGGCTACTTCACCCGCCTGGGCCCACTCGGCCGCGTTTTTCCCGACCTGGACGAAAAGACACAAGCCCAGCTCATTACCGTCGTCAGAGAAGCCTTTGAGCCCTTTGTGTTCGACGATACCGTGAAATTCAACGCCGCCTGTTGGCAGATCAAGGCACGAGCATAGGAGGTGCAGGAGCCTCACTAGAGGGGCGAACCATTACTTTTACCGTTGCCCGCAACAAAGAAACAAAGCCTCTGAAGCTTATTCATTTATTTGCGCCCGAAGATTGTGTACATTCGGAACTGGATCACAAATAGAAAGATACCAATAACAACAGGCCCGCCAGGATGGTGGGCAGGAAAGCAATGAGGGACTGGATGCTTTTATTCTGGGGAGCGCCTAACCAGAAAACCTGCCGAGTTATTCCCCAGCAGTGCCGAACCCTCTTCGTGCTGTACGCATTCCTGTGCTCACCGTTAGCCCATTCCGCCCTGCTCCTAGGCGTTTCACCCGGTGATTCATGTCTTGAAACCTATCAGATGGAAATTGCGCGGGGGGCGGAGGCGGATCTGCCTCTGGAAACCATGCTGGAGCAAGAGCTTCTGGCATTTCAACACAGTACCCCGGATCTCTCTGAAATAACCTGGTATCAATGCGATGCAGACAATGTCTCTATGGTTTATTACGGTGCCTGGTTCAATAGCGGGGCGGAGCAAAAGCGTTTCTTTGAAAACCATAGAGCAAAATTAGAGAGAAAGTTTGGGCAGCCATCATTCGATGCGTTTGATCTCGGCTGGATGGCGAAGCTCGTTTTGTGGCTCGACGGGAAAGAGGACATAACTGAAAAGCTGACACTGGTTCAGTGGCAGCCAGAAAATAGCGGGATGATTATGCTTGGATATTCTCGCCTGAATGTTCATGGCAAGGCCTATGGGGTCACCATGAGCTGGGAGCGGTAGGCAATGGCCACCGTCATCCCCAACCTCAGCACCTTGCGCGGTATGACCGCGGGCGAGCGGCGCCTGGGGCAGCGGCTGGAAACGCTGCTGGAGGATGATTACACCGTCTGGTACGACACCCCGGTGGGGCGCAGCCGACGCTACCCAGATTACATCATTCTTCATCCCGGTCGTGGCTTGCTGTTCCTTGAGGTGAAGGACTGGAAGCTGGATACCCTCAAACAAATCACGCCCCGTGATGTGGAAATCTTCACCTCCGATGGCCTGAAGACCGTCACCAACCCACTGCAGCAAGCCCGCCAGTGTGCGCT
>NZ_LWEZ01001536.1:0-758 GCF_001634945.1 Alcanivorax sp. HI0044 | reverse complement strand
ATTCATGCCTCCCAGTGCGTTGAACGTTACGATGCCACCCCGGTATCCGAGGGTAGCGCAGACACAAATTCTGGCTTCAACGCATACTCACCATGGGCGGAAATCCAGATACCTTCCGCCGAAACCGTTTGCTCGCCATTTACCCAGACACTGCCTTCACAGCGTAACTTGCGGCGCTCCAGCGAAACCAGCCGGGCTTCGAAATCCACCGGCGTGTTTAACGGCGTGGCCGCCAAGTAGCGGATATTCAAAGTGCCGGTCATGCCGATTTGACGGACATAATCCTGCGTCTTGGCCATCAGCATATCCAACGCCAATGCCAGCACGCCACCGTGGACCCGCCCTGGCGGCCCCTGAAACGCGGGACCAAACGTGGCCCGGCCACGAATACGGTCACCATCGATCCACAATTCCAGCGGCGGCGAAAGCGGCGAGGCTTTGCCGGTAAGAATTTCAAAATCCACCAGGTCAGTCACGTCATCACCACTGCCCTGCCCGGCCAGCAGACGCTGCAGAATATCGCTGTAATCCCGCTGGCCTTCCTGCTGCAATGCCTGGCGCAGCTGCTGCACCTGACCGATGTAATCCTGCAACTTTTCATGCGGTGCATCCAGCCGTAACACCTGTTCGGTGAGGCCCGCTAATTCCTGGCCCAGCTGACGATGCAACTGCGCCCGCGTGGACGGCTCTGGCGTTTCCGCCACACGAATATCGCGAAAATGATAGGTGGTTTCAGACATCAATTACCCCAGACTCTT
>NZ_LWEZ01001535.1:0-1169 GCF_001634945.1 Alcanivorax sp. HI0044 | reverse complement strand
TGGACGAAGTGGCCGGCCTGGGCGCGGAACTGGCCGGGCGACTGTCGCGGCTGCTCGATACCCTGGAACACCACTGGCAACAGTCCCGTCAAGACGCCAGCGCCCGGGAGTGGCAACAACGCTTTACCCAACTGCTGGACGACCTGTTCGCCCCCGTGGACGAAACCGACCAGGCCCTGGATGCGGGCCTGCGCGACGCCCTCAACGATTGGCTGGCCGCCTGCGCCGAAGCCGATTTCGACAGCTCCCTGCCACTCACCGTGGCCCGCCGCCCCCTGCTCGATGCCCTGAATGCAGAAAGCCTGTCGCAACGATTCATGGCCGGGCGCATCAACGTCTGCACCCTGATGCCCATGCGCGCCATTCCCTTCCGCCATGTCTGCCTGCTCGGCATGAAGGACGGCGAATACCCCCGTCAGCAGCAGCCCATGGATTTCGATCTGATGCGGCAATGGGGCAACTACCGACCCGGCGACCGATCCCGCCGGGATGACGACCGCTACCTGTTTCTGGAAGCCCTGCTCAGCGCCCGCGACAGCCTCTACATCAGCTGGACCGGCCGCAACGTGCGCGACAACAGCGAACGGCCGCCCTCGGTGCTGGTGGCGCAACTGCGCGACCACATCAACCAGCGCTGGCACACCGACCAGGGCGAACCGGTGGATGCGCTCACCGTGGCCCACCCGCTGCAACCGTTCAGCGCCCGCTATTTCTTTAACAGCGACCAGGATGCCGCCAACGATTCGCTACATACTTACGCCAACGAATGGCGCGCCCTCCACGATGGCCAGGCACCCACTGTCAGCAACGACCAACCGCTGCCGCCACTGGACACCGACGAGCCGATTACCTGCGCCGCCCTGGGCCGTTTTCTCAAACAACCGGTGGCGCACTTTTTCGAGCAACGGCTGAAGGCCCACCTGAAACAGCAACGCCAGGTACTGGACGACAGCGAACCCTTTTCCTTCGATGGCCTGCAACGTTTCCAGCTTCAGGACCAGTTGCTCAGCGACGCCCTGCGCGCTGGCCCGGAACATGCTGGCGAGGCCATGACCGAGGCCATGGGTCGTCTGGCCGGCAGCGGCGACCTGCCCCTGGCACCCTTCGATGAAGGCAGCCGCGACAGCCTGCTGATGCCTCTGGCGCAGCCACTGGAACAGTACTTTGCC
>NZ_LWEZ01001534.1:0-1294 GCF_001634945.1 Alcanivorax sp. HI0044 | reverse complement strand
TCTTCACTATTTTCTTCGCTCGGCTCTGCGACGATAAAGACCGCCAGCAAACCATGCGACAGGAACAACGCTTCATCGCGAGGCTGCACCGTACTGACCAGCAATCGCATAGACTCCTTCCCTGCATCGCCAATGTTCACCATCCCGGTGTATTTGCGCGTTAGGCACTCCTGCATGAGCGCATCCAGCTGCACCTGAGACTGTCGAAAGGACAGTCTCAGGCGATTCTCTTCGAGCCTCACCGAGGCTGCTCTCATCAACTGCTTCTCTGCTTCCGCAGACACGAAAACCACGTTCTGCTGACCGTCCAGAAGCAACATGGCTCCCTGTCTTTGCCGGTAGACCGCAATCTGACGATCATCCAATAGTCTGGCGGCTTCCTCCTGACGAAGGGCTCTGGCAATGTGCGGCATTAGCCCTTCAATCAATTCCTTTACAGCAGCCCCAAACTCGCCCTGCTCTGCTGGACGCTGCACAGTCAGCACCAATAGTGCATCGTCCGTATCATGCCGAACATCACACAGGGTGAGCGCGGACGCGCCACGGCTGTCGGACTTTGCAAGGGCGCGGCTACTCTGATAACCGCCCAGTCGCTGGTCGTTCTCCCTATTCAGCATCAACAGTTGAGCGGATTGCCCACCGCTCAATACACTGATCCGGTCCAGGCAATCCTGCCATCCATCTCTTTGATGCGCCGCGAAATAAATCGCGTCCATAATCTCTGCCAGATCCTTGTCCCGCGACACCCCGGTTCCTCCCTATCTCTTGAGGTTCAGAGTAATCAGGCAGCGCTATCCGCGCATCCCCCAAATGGGGGACTGACAGCAAAACGCCCGCATAGGCGGGCGTTTGAGGCAAGGAAGGGCGATATGAGCGAGGGAGCCAGCCTGAAAGACTGAGTACGCAAGGAGTTATTCAAGGTTCCCTAACGGTCCGCGCCCTGTTGGCGGGCTCGCTGCTGTCGCTCTCTCAGGCCCACGGCGTCATTTTCCAACAGCTCCCAGCCCTGAAGATTATCTTCGATAAGCTGAGTCAGGGCATCCAGGTGCGCCGGCTCGGCATTCATGGCAGAGATATAGGCAAAAGACTCGCCACCGGCCGCCTCGAAGTAACCCCGGTTCTCCTCATCGATTTCCTCTACCGTTTCCAGGCAATCCGCAGAAAAGCCGGGGCAAAAAACCTGCACGGATTTCACGCCCTGCCCGGGCAGGGATTTCAGGGTGGCGTCGGTGTAAGGCTGCAGCCATTCTTCCCGCCCGAAACGAGACTGGAACGTCGTCATCCATTGATCATC
>NZ_LWEZ01001533.1:0-1438 GCF_001634945.1 Alcanivorax sp. HI0044 | reverse complement strand
GCTAATGCTATTTACCGTGTTTGTTTATTCCAGAAACAGGCCGTCATTGTCCGGTTCCTGGGTCAGCAGCTGGTGGTACTCTATTTCACGCATCAGTACTTCCTGGTCCAGTGGCTCCAGTACCCGGTTGAGCAATGATGAGGTGGGGTCTTTCTTTTCCAGTTTCACTTCCCGATCTTTCCAGGGCACCACGTTCAGCACGGTAGGAGCTTCCTGGGTGCCGATGACGTTGGTAGACGGTTCGCTGGGGTCATCGGCGGCATGGCTGACAGTGGCCAGCAGCAGTGCAGCAAGGGGCAACAGGCTTCGCATCAGTTTATCTCCCCGGGGTTAAGGGTAGAGCCGTTCTCGGCAACCGGTTGGCTGGGTTGATCCGGCGCACGGCGCTCCAGATCGACAATCCAGTTGGCTACGTTTTCGTCCGGCAGTTTCTGCAGGTTCTGATAGGCACGGAAATGATTCAGGGCCAGGTTCATGTCCTGCAGATAGAGCTCACCGAGTACAGCCAGATTGAAATGGGCGCGGGCATATTTGGGGTCAAGCACCAGCGCGCGCTCATAATGAATACGCGCGCTATCGAACTCGCCTTGCTCGCGCAGGGCCAGGCCAAGCCCGTTGTGGGCGTAGGGATTGGCATCATTGATGGCCAGGGATTGCTCGAAAGCCGCCTGGGCCTTGTCGTAATCCTCCAATTCCATCTGTATCAAGCCAATGTTGAGCTGTGGCCCGGACAGTTGCGGGTAGCGTTGCGCCAGAGACTGGAACATGACCAGTGCCTGTTGGTTGTTGCCCGCCATGCGGGTTTTCAGGGCACGGGCGTATTCGCCCATGGCCTGTTGCGCAATTTTCTCGACTTTCGGGTCGTGGGGCACCGGTGGAATATGCACTGCATCGCTGTTGGCAGCAGCGCCGCCACTTTTCTGCTGTTCATATTTGCTGGTGTTGCCTTCGGCAGTACCGTCCAACCCGCCGCCGCCCTGGGTGGCACAGCCAGCGAATAGCAGCACCAGCAAGAGAGCCGCGCCGCGTGTTGCGTATTGCGTGCTGCGTGCTGCGTTAATAGATAATGTCGACATAGCTCTCAACCTGTTCAAACTTCGCATAACGGCCGGGAATCAGCTCTGCTAACGCGGTAAAACTCTTTTTTACCCACTGATCATAGATGTCATCGGTGACCAGGTTGGCATTTGCGATAAGAATATCGATGGCCTGATCCTCGTAGGGCAGGGCCTTGTCTTCAAGCAGCATGGTGTATTCCTCAAGCTCAAGCTCATCCATGCCGTTGGGCCGCTCCGACTTGATCAGATCCCTGGCCAGCACGCGATACATCTCGCCAATCTTGTAGTTGGCGGCGGTGGCGTACTCGGCGACGCCGATCTGGGCCACAGCCTGATAATCCGCCAGCGCTTTTTTCATTACTGTGGTTTTTGCAGCCAGC
>NZ_LWEZ01001532.1:0-1538 GCF_001634945.1 Alcanivorax sp. HI0044 | reverse complement strand
GACTTCCTGCAGGTTGGATTTCAGTTTTTCCAGCAGTTCGTCGTTGGGGGCCACGGAGACCACCGGCATTTCGCTGTCTACCAATGCCAAGGGGCCATGCTTCAATTCACCCGCTGCATAGGCTTCGGCGTGAATGTAGGAAATCTCCTTGAGCTTGAGCGCCCCTTCCAGCGCCACCGGGAACTGTACGCCACGGCCCAGGAACAGGGCATGGTGTTTTTCCACGAAGGCTTCGGAAAGTTTTTCGATGGGTTTGTCCAGCGCGGCAGCCTGCTCGATCAGGTTGGGCAGCTGGCGCAACTCTTCCAGGATTTTTTCAATCTCGTTATCCGCCAGGCCTTTTTGTCGGCCCAGTGCCAACACCAGCATCAACAACCCAACCAGTTGGGTAGTAAACGCCTTGGTGGAGGCCACACCGATTTCCGGGCCGGCCTTGGTGAGGAACACCAGTTCCGATTCGCGCACCAGGGAGGAGCTATCCACATTACACACCGCCAGGCGACCCACGTAATTGGGTGACTGGGTGTCGCGCAGGGCCGCCAGGGTATCGGCGGTTTCGCCGCTCTGGGAAATGGTGACGAACAGGGTGCCTTCCGGCACCACGTGCTTGCGGTAGCGGAACTCGCTGGCCACTTCCACCTGGCAGGGAATGCCAGCGATATCTTCCAGCCAATAGCGGGCCACCATGCCGGCGTGGTAGCTGGTACCGCAGGCGACGATCTGCACGGTCTTAACCTTGTCGAAAATCGCCGGGGCTTTTGCGCCGAAGGATTCGATCAGGCTTGCCGGGTTGTCGATGCGACCTTCCAGGGTTTTCTGGATGGCCGCCGGCTGCTCGAAGATTTCCTTCTGCATGTAGTGGCGGTATTCACCTTTTTCCGCATCTTCATGGGTGCCGTCGAACTCGTGGGCTTCACGGGTTACCGGGTTGCCGGCTGCATCGACGATGCGCACGCTGTCGGTGGTGATTTCTGCCTGGTCGCCTTCTTCCAGAAAGATAAAGCGGTTGGTCACCGGCAGCAGGGCCAGCTGGTCCGACGCGATGTAGTTTTCATCAATGCCCAAGCCAATGACCAGAGGGCTGCCGGAACGAACGGTGACCAGCTTGTGCGGTTCTGAGGCATGAATGACGCCCAGTGCGTAAGCGCCATCCAGCTTTTTGGTGACCGCCTGCACGGCGTCAAACAGGTTCAGGCCACTGTCCAGCGCCTGGTGCACCAGATGGACGATGACTTCTGTATCGGTCTGGGATTCGAAGTGGTAGCCGCTGGCTTCCAGTTCGTCTTTCAGTTCCTGAAAGTTTTCGATAATGCCGTTGTGCACCAGCGCCAGATCACCACCGGACATGTGCGGATGGGCATTGGCTTCTGAAGGCTTGCCATGGGTAGCCCAGCGAGTATGGGCAATGCCGGTGAAACCTTCTGTATGTTCTTGCGTGGCCGCCGCCTCCAAACCAGCAACCTTGCCCTGACGACGCACCCGGCTAATACCGTTGTCATTCAACAGTGCCACACCGGCGCTATCGTAACCCCGGTACT
>NZ_LWEZ01001531.1:0-1057 GCF_001634945.1 Alcanivorax sp. HI0044 | reverse complement strand
AATTCTTCCACCAGCGCCGCCACGGTACGTTCTTCCTGATTCCTTACCGTTTCGGTATCAGCGATTTTCTGCCCAGCAACAATGATATCCATGGGGCTCACCTGAATGGTCAGCACCTCGGTGGGCAGTTCCTGGGCAATGGATTCCGGTAACTGGATATCCTGATTGTCCGGTAGCTTGGCCGCATTGTTGTTATTCACCAGCAGAAAGATCAGCAGGATGGTGAAAATGTCCATCAGGGAGGTCAGGTTCAACGTGGCTACGGCCTTGTGCTTGCCGTGGTGCCGGGCCATGCGGCGGGCGCGGGATGACTTCTTCATGCATCACCTCCCTTGCCGGCGTTGTTGGCGCTTTGATCCTTGGGCGCTGAACCGATGCTGATGCTCGGGAACAGCTCTTTCTTGATGGTCTGGCCGTTGACCTCGCTGTTGTACAGACGCACAGCGTCCATGGTCTGGATCATCACCTCATAGGGGGTGTCATCCTCGCACAGCAGGGTAATGGCGGTCTCATTGGGAAACTTCTCTTTTACCTTCACCAGGTAATCGTGCAAACCGGTGCTGTTGGGTGTCTCGCCATTGTTTTCCACAATTTTGAGCACTGCGCTGGTATTACGGTCGACCACTTCATAGCGGTTGCCGTAAATCAGCACTTCAAGCACCAGCTTGTCTTTTTCGTCGTCTTCCGAGGGGGTGCTGCTGTCATTCACCGCGGGCAGGTCGAGCTGCAGGATAGATACCTGCGCGAAGACCGCGTTGATCAGCAGAAAAGGAATCAGCACTACCATCAAATTCAGGAAGGCAGTGATGTTCAGTTCCACCTCGGTGTCATGCGAACGTCGTCTGCGAAAACGCATACCAGATCCTTACACCAGGTTAGCGAAAACAAGAAATCGGCTTATTGGCCGTCGTTCTTGCGCTCTTGCTGGGCAGAAACCTGGCGGAATACGTTAACGAATTTCACCGAGGCCATTTCCATGCTGTCGACCAGTTTGCCGGTCATGGAATTGATAAAGGCGAAAGCCAACAACATGGGGATCGCAGCGATCAGGCCGAAC
>NZ_LWEZ01001530.1:0-1540 GCF_001634945.1 Alcanivorax sp. HI0044 | reverse complement strand
ATGGTTTTAGCAAGCTCTATGAGTTGTACCTGAAAGCGGATGACAACTACACCGGCCGGGTGACGGTGCCGGTGCTGTGGGATAGGCAGCGCGGCACTATTGTCAGTAATGAATCGGCTGACATTATCCGCATGCTCAACAGCAGCTTCGATGGGCTGGGTGCCACCCCGGGCGATTATTATCCCCGGGCGCTGCGAGCAGAAATCGACAGCATTAACGAAGGCGTTTATCACGATGTGAACAATGGCGTTTACAAGGCGGGTTTCGCTACCAGCCAGGAGGCCTATGACGACGCTGTGGTGACCTTGTTCCAGCGCCTGGATGCGTTGGAGGACTTGCTCGGCAAACAACGCTACCTGGTGGGTAACACCTTAACCGAAGCGGACATCCGCTTGTGGACCACACTGGTTCGCTTTGACCCGGTGTATGTCACGCACTTCAAGTGCGACCGTCAGCGGATCAGCGATTACCNGAATTTGCAGGGCTTGCTGAAAGAGATCTATCAGTTGCCCGGCGTGGCGGACACGGTGAACATGACGCACATTCGCCACCATTATTTTTGCAGCCACCCGACGGTGAATCCCCACGGGATTATTTCCATCGGGCCGCAACTGGACTGGACCACGCCCCACGGCCGCGAACGCCTGGGCGAGCGAGAAATTATCAGCGCCTGACACAGGCGAGACGCTGGCGATGTTTTGTCGGGCGTCCGGCATCTGGCGTCAGGCTTAACACAGGAGGTTCCCATGGAACGCACAATTCTCAATACGATTCGGGCAATGGATACATCCGATGGTGCTGGCGTTCGTCTGAAGCGGGCGCTGGGTTCTAACCCGGCCGTGCGACTGGACCCGTTCCTGATGCTGGATGCGTTTTCCTCCGACAACCCGGATGACTACATTGCCGGTTTCCCGCCCCACCCGCATCGGGGTTTTGAAACGGTGACGTACCTGGTGGAAGGGCATATGCGCCACCGGGATCATCTCGGTAATGAAGGGGATCTCAAGCAGGGAGGCGTGCAATGGATGACCGCTGGCCGTGGCATTATTCATGAAGAAATGCCGCAGCAGAAAGACGGTTTACTGCGCGGTTTTCAGTTGTGGATCAACCTGCCGGCGGCGGAAAAAATGCAGCCTGCCGGGTATCGGGATATTAGCGACGATGAGATCCCGCGACTGGATCTGGCCAGCGGCGGCCAGGTCAAGGCCATTGCCGGAGAGGTAACCCTTGCAGGGCAGACGCTCAGCGCTCCGGTGAAAGGCGGCAAGGCGGACCCGTTGTATCTGGACGTGGTGTTGCGCCCGGAGGAAACGCTTACGGTTCCGCTGGCGCAGGGCTATAACGCTTTTCTGTATCTGTTCGAAGGCCGCGTCAGGGTGGCAGGGGAAACGGTGGAGACCGATCACCTGGCCACCTTCACCGATGGTGACAGTGTCACCCTGGTGGCGGGAAAAAACGGTGCGCGCTTGCTGTTGCTGGCGGGAAAGCCGTTGGGCGAACCGATTGCACAGTACGGCCCCTTCGTGATGAATACGCAGGA
>NZ_LWEZ01001529.1:0-1789 GCF_001634945.1 Alcanivorax sp. HI0044 | reverse complement strand
TGTTGAGCCAGCGCTGGCTCGGCTCAGGATTTCCGCCGTTGCGGGAGGCCACATGCCGGCGGCCGGACGTCAAAGCGACGAACCGGGGAATCGCTGAAAAATGCCCAGCACGCTGATTGTCTGTGGGAACTGATGCTTGCATCACGAATAGCGGCGGTGAGTTGCAGGCGCCTTCGCGATGCAAGCATCGCTTCCCGCAGTGCTTCGAGCGTTTTTCAACGGCCTGGCAGCAATCCGAATGCATCATGCAGACAACCCGCGCCGCCAGGTTTTCGTCCGGCATCAGGCGTTGGGCTCACCGGGCAACGTTCCGAGGGAAAGACTTCCCTAGATTAAAGCTGGCCCAGCACAGTCTCCGCGCTGCTCTTGTCCACGCCTTTGGCGTCCACACCGATATACTCCACCACGCCATCGTTGGCGATCAGGGCGAAACGCTTGCTGCGAATGCCCATGCCGCCACCGGTGGCGTCCAGTTCCAGCCCCAGGGCCTTGGCAAACTCGGCATTGCCGTCTGCTAGCATGGTCAGGCGCTCGGCGTTCTGGTCTTTCTGCCAGGCATCCAGCACAAAAGCGTCGTTAACGGCCATGCAGGCAATCGCATCGACC
This sequence comes from Alcanivorax sp. HI0044, assembly GCF_001634945.1. Classification (NCBI taxonomy): domain Bacteria; kingdom Pseudomonadati; phylum Pseudomonadota; class Gammaproteobacteria; order Oceanospirillales; family Alcanivoracaceae; genus Alcanivorax; species Alcanivorax sp. HI0044. The sequence continues at coordinate 1,183 of NZ_LWEZ01001529.1, read as the reverse complement.
TTGTCCAGCAGGGCGTCAGCATTGACCACGAAGCCGGGCATATGGGTGTTGGAGCAGCCGGGAGTGAAAGCGCCGGGCACGGCAAACAACACTACTTTGCGGCCTTTGAAAAAATCGCCGGTGTTCAGGTCTTCGGGGCCGTTATCACCGTTGGTTTTCAGGGTGATGGAGGGAAGGGTATCGCCAACTGCAATGCTCATGATTCGCGTCCTTGGCTTGAGAATGGACACTCACTGTAGCAAAGAGACACGGATAAAAAAGGTTCTTTACGGATTAGCGTGAATAACACGCTTCTCGTCATCTGCCTGGGTTATCCCGGCATCGCTTTTGAGCGGTATTTTCAGGAACGGTCAGGCCATCATTGATGGCAATAATCGGGTAATGCACTTTGCACAGAGAGTATGGCGGGCAGGGTTTCCAGGTTTTGAACGCAAGCGTCCTTCGTTGGGCATCCGGCGTCCAGCGGCTGCCAAATCGGGATAATGAGACAAGGGAGCCTCTGAAGCAGGATGAGCACTCAATTCCGCGATGAACCATAAAAAAGGATGTTTCCGTACAGGTAGGCAAAGCACCGCCCACAGAGGCTTGCGAATGTGGCTTGTCCGCTGGCGTTGAATGCGAAACAGGTTCAGGGTACGAGTCTGTTGAATCAGGCAAAAGGAGAAAGCTGTGGGACAAAAAATAGTCATTACCGGAGCGAATCGCGGGATTGGCCTTGCCATGGTGCAGGCGTGGTGCGCCAGGGGAGATACCGTGCTGGCCACTTGCCGCGAGCCCTCTGCTGCGCTGCTGGAAAGCGGCGCAAAGGTGATCGATGGTGTGGATGTGGGCTCGGCGGACGGAGTGATGAACCTGCAGAATGCGCTGGGCGATCGCCGTGTGGATATGCTCTATAACAACGCCGGGATCATGAGCAGTGAAACGGTGGATGGCATGAACTTTGACTCGATCCGCGACCAGTTCGAGGTCAATACGCTGGGGCCGCTGCGGGTCACCATGGCTTTGCTGGGCAACCTGCATGCGGGTAGCAAGGTGGGGCTTATGACTTCACGCATGGGGTCCATTGCCGATAATACCTCCGGGGCCAGGTACGGCTACCGGGCCAGCAAGGCCGCCCTGAATGCGGTAGGCAAGTCGCTGGCGGTGGACTTGTCTGAGCGGGGGATTGCGGTGGCGATTCTGC
>NZ_LWEZ01001528.1:0-657 GCF_001634945.1 Alcanivorax sp. HI0044 | reverse complement strand
CCGGCAATTATTGAACGCCAACGCGGCGGTATCCGACACCCGCAGGCCCATCTTGTCTTCCACACGCACCAGCTGCACGCCAGGATTATCACGGGGCACGATAAAAGACTTGATCGCCGCCTTGCCCAGGGTTTTGTCCAGCGTGGCCCAAACGACAATGGCATCGCAGCGCTGACCGGCGGTGCAGTAGATTTTCTCGCCGTTAAGCACCCATTCATCCCCATCGGCCACCGCAGTGGTCGCAACCGCAGCGGAATCGGAGCCCGCGCCCGGCTCGGTAATCGCCATGGCGCAGTACAGTTTGCCGTATTTTTCCTTCTGCTCCGGGGTGCCCACCGCCATGATCGCAGCATTGCCAAGCCCGCTGGCGCCAGGGATCGACAGCATCAGCCCCACATCTCCCCAGCACATGGCTTCTACGCCCATGATGCCCATCATGTTGCTGCCATTTTTGATGCCGTCGCTCCCCCCGTCTTTCTTGCCTCCAGCACGGGGCATGGCCGCCATCATCTGCGCAACCGGCTTGAGCTCTTCAGGCGTATCACAGTGTTCAATAGCGTCGTACTTGCGCGCGATGGGACGAAAAACGCCGCTGGCCAATTGCTGCGCCATTTTCTGGGTTTGTGTGAGCTTTTCCGGCAATTCCAGATTAATCAT
>NZ_LWEZ01001527.1:0-10930 GCF_001634945.1 Alcanivorax sp. HI0044 | reverse complement strand
CGTTGGGCAGGGGTCTATCAGGCTTATCTGGATCGAGGGCTGGCAACTACCCAAGCGTTAGTCATCCTGGCGCGCAAACTGGTTCGTATCGCCTTCGCGCTTATGAAAAATGGCACCGACTATCAGCCGGCCCCTGCCTCATGAAGACTGGGGTGGACAACATAGAATCTCCTACGGTCGGAATTTATTGCCTCTTAAAAAAGAATGACCGAACGAATGCTCTTGCCTTCGTGGAGCAAATCAAAGGCAGTATTGATCTCGTCCAGGCCCATGGTGTGGGTGACGAATTCATCAATCTTGATTTCGCCTTTCATGTAGCGATCCACGTAACCGGGTAATTCCGTGCGGCCTTTGACGCCGCCAAAGGCAGAGCCTTTCCAGACCCGGCCAGTGACCAGCTGGAACGGGCGGGTGGAAATTTCTTCGCCGGCACCGGCCACGCCGATAACGATGGATTCGCCCCAGCCCTTGTGACAGCACTCCAGAGCAGAGCGCATCACGTTCACGTTGCCAATGCACTCGAAGGAATAATCCACGCCGCCGTCGGTGAGCTCGACAATCACTTCCTGGATCGAATCGTTGTAATCCTTCGGGTTGATAAAGTCGGTGGCGCCGAACTGGCGGGCCAGGGTTTCCTTGGCCGGGTTGGTGTCGATGGCGATGATGCGTTCTGCCTTGGCCATCACCGCGCCCTGAATCACCGACAGGCCGATGCCGCCGAGACCGAACACCGCAACGGTGGATCCGGCTTCTACCTTGGCGGTATTGAGTACCGCGCCAATGCCGGTGGTAACGCCGCAACCCAGCAGGCAGATCTTGTCCAGCGGCGCTTCCTTGCTGACCTTGGCCAGGGAAATTTCCGGCACTACGGTGTACTCGGAGAAGGTGCTGGTGCCCATATAGTGATGCAGCAGTTTACCGTTCAGGGAAAAGCGGCTGGTGCTGTCGGGCATCAGGCCCTGGCCCTGGGTGGCGCGGACCGCCTGGCAAAGATTGGTCTTGCCGCTGAGGCAGAATTTGCACTGGCGGCACTCGGCGGTATAGAGCGGAATCACGTGATCGCCGGGTTTCAGGCTGGTGACGCCTTCACCCACTTCCTGCACGATGCCGGCGCCTTCATGGCCGAAAATGGAAGGGAACAGGCCTTCTGGATCTTTCCCGGACAAGGTGTAGGCGTCCGTGTGGCAGACGCCGGTGGCGACGATCTGTACCAGCACTTCACCGGCCTTGGGACCGGCCACGTCGACTTCTTCAATAACCAGAGGTTTGCCTGCTTCCCAGGCCACAGCGGCGCGTGATTTCATGATGACTCCAACAATAATGGCATTTGGGTGGTGGCCAGACTCGGCGCAGACGGGTTGATGTTATGTCCGTCGCTTGACCAGTCTACCGGACCACGGATAGCTGGATTCACTATACGCAGACACGAATCAGGCTATAAGGCACAATTCGGCAATAGATTATTGTTCAGGAGCAACAATGCAGCATTGGGACCGAATTGAGGCCTTCGTGGAAGTGGTGCGCCTGGGCTCCTTTGCGCGCGCCGCCCGGGGCCTGGGGGTATCCAGCTCCCATGTGAGCCGGCTGGTGGCGCGGCTGGAAACCCAGCTGGGTACGCAGTTGCTGTACCGCACCACCCGGCGGCTTACGCTGACGGATGCCGGCGCGGTTTACTTCGAGCACTGTTGTCAGTTGTTCGATGGGTTTCAGGAGGCGTTGAATGCGATCAGTGATTTCCAGCAGCAGCCCACCGGCGTGCTGCGGCTGACTTGTGCCACTACCTTTGGTGAGCGATTTATCGCGCCGCTGGTCAACGATTTTCTGGCGTGCCACCCGCAGTTGTCGGTGCAGCTGGATTTCACCAATCGACGGGTGGATATTGTGGATGAGGGGTTCGATGTGGCGATTCGCACGGGTGCCTTGCCGGACTCGTCCCTGATCGCTCGCAAGCTCTGCCCCCGGCGGGAATATGTGGTGGGATCGCCAGCGTATTTCGACCGCCACGCCCGGCCCCATACGTTGGGTGAGTTGAGCGGCCATAATTGCCTGCAGGGTTCTTCGGAGCAATGGGCTTTTGATGTGGACGGCCAACATCGCCACAGCAAGGTGCAGGGTAACTGGAAGGGTAACTCCGGAGTGGCCTTGCTGGATGCGGCGCGCAAGGGCATCGGGCTGGTGCAGTTGCCAGATTATTATGTGGCGGAGGATCTGCAGCGCGGGGACCTGGTGTCAGTGCTGGACCAGTATGCCTGCACCCACACAGCGGTCTGGGTGGTGTATCCCCGGCATCGGCACTTGTCACCGAAGGTGCGCCAGTTCGTGGACTTTCTGGTGGAGCATATGGGGGATTGAAAAGGTGCTGAAAGAGTCTTTTTGCAGGAGCGCCGCCAGCGGCGCTCCTGCAGCAACCAAAAGGGAATGAATATGTACACAGGAAGTTGTCTTTGCGGTGGCGTCGCGTTCGAGATTGACGGTGAGCTGGCGCCGATACAGGTGTGCCACTGCCAGCAGTGTCGCAAGGCACAGGGCACTGCACTGGTGACCAATATTCCGGTGAAGACGACGCAGCTGCGCTGGGTTCGCGGGGAAGATCTGTTGAAAGGGTATGAGTCCACGCCGGGGAAGCAGCGAGTGTTTTGTCGCGAGTGTGGTTCGCCGCTGTTCAGTCGCCTTGAGAGTCTGCCGGGCGTGGTGCGAATTCGAGCGGGGCTGTTGAATGAGCCGTTGGAGACCCGCCCTGCGTTTCACTTTTACGTGGATTCAGCCTGTAACTGGTGGTCCATCGACGATGACTTGCCCCGGTATCCGGCGGGTCGCCCGGCATAGCCAGCGAGGCCGGGAACGGGCTACCCGTCCCGGCTTTGGGTGCAACGCTTACTAGCCCAGCTGGGCCTTGAGTGAGGCAATTTCCTGGGCGTCACTGTTACGCGCGGCAAAGGCCTGCCAGCTATCCGTTGCGTGGCTATGCAGGGCCTTGGCCATCCGCGGTTCTTCCTCTTCCGGCAAGTGCCCGAACAGTCCCAGCAGGTTGCTGTCGTGGGCCTGGCTGAGTGCCTGGTCCAGAGTCTGGGGTTGGCGTTCGGTGAGCACATCCAGTGCCGGGGCCAGGTGAGCATGATCCAGCAACGGTAGCAGGAGCAGCAGCTCGTCCCAGCTGTTCTCTTCCGCCACAGTGGTGATCAGGCTTTCCATGATGTGGTCTTCGCGCAGCTTGGCCACATTGACCACGGCCTGCTGGTGCGTGTTGTCCATGGCATTCACCGCCTGCAGCAGGTTGGTCCAAAGCTGCTGGTCGCTGGCAACTTCAATGATATGACTCAGCACCGTCTCTCCCTGTTCGGCCACCAGATTGCCCATCTGGCCGCGGAGCTGGGTGTTCAAATGGCCATTGAGTGACAGCACGGCGGGCCACAGCTCGTGATCGGTGGCGGCTTTGAGTGTGGCCCGTTGCTGCGTTTCGGTGAGCAGGCCCAGCAAGGTGTCGAGTTTGCTTTTATCTTCCAGATACAGCGCAATTTTCACCATGGCTTCACCGTCATCGACGCTGCCGGTGACGGCCTTCAGCGCGGACGGCTGGATCACGGCCACGAAGCGGGCCAGGGTGATGTGCTCATTCATGGCCAGCAGTGCCTTGGCGACCGTGGCGACAATCTTGTCGGGCATGGCGGCCAGCAAGGCCCGGGAATAGGAAGGCTCAAGGTGGATGCACAGCTTGGCGAGAAAATCGTCGGGCAGTTTGTCGGCCAGCTTGATAGCGCGCTCGGCGGGTAGCTCGGAGGCAATCCCGGCGGCCAGCACAGACCCCAGCACGGTGGTCGCCAGTTTGGCACTGGCGCCGGTGGGCACCAGCTTGCTGATGCCGGCCAGGCGTTGGTAGCTGTCCTGGTGCTGTTCATAGAAAAAACTGGAAACGCTGTTACGGAACGCGGCGAGGGCGTTCAGGTCCTGGCCGTCGAGAAAGGCCATCTCGGCTTCGTCGGTTTCCAGCAGACGGCTCAGCTTGAGTAGCTCGGCCTGGGTTTCAATATGCATGATCTGTCTCCTGCTGATTTAACCGAACAACATTTTTTTAACCGGGCGACGGAAAGGCCCGGGCACCACGTTCAAGGCATTATTCATGGCCTTTTCCACGCGGGCGTCTTTGGTTTCCAGTGCGGCGAGCACGGTGTCTGCCAGCTTGCTGGCCTGGTCAGCGGGCAAGGACTCGATAAAGGCCAGCGCATCGGCCGGCAAGCCCTTGTTTTTCAAGGTACTGATGGAATCAGACATGGTTCCTCCTTCAATTCAGGCGCTACTATGCCAGCAAAGCAGAAGGAAGACTGTTGCCGAAAAGCCGGTTTTGGGCGGCGCTTGAGAAAGGCTGAGGTGAAAATTTTACAAGCGGAGCGGAGGAAGGGACCGGCAAGGCGAGCGCCTTGCCGGCCGGCAATAACAGCGGTGCTCAGCTGAACTCGGTATGTTCGCTGATAAACCCCACGCTGATCGCGCCGGGGCCGATATTGACGCCGCCGGTGAGGCCCATGTGGCTGACCAGTAGCTGCACTCCGTGTTTCTCTGCGGTGGTTTTCAGGGCGGAAAAGCCGGGCATCTGGAAGGCGGCATCCGGGTCACCGGCATAGCTGACACAGACAATCGGGGTAAGCAGGCCGCGTTCCACGCACAGGCAGGCGTGGGCGAACATTTTTTCCACCGCACTCTCAAAGCCGCATACTTTGGCCACGGGAAAGGTCTGATCCTGGCGAGCACAGAGAATGGGTTTGATATCCAGTGCCGATCCCATCAGGGCGCCGACAAACCCCACGCTTTTATCGCCTTTTTTACGGGCCCGTTTGTGCACATAGTACAGATCCGGCACTACCGCGTAGCCGGTGGCGTTGGGGGTAAGGTCGCTGATGCGTTGGCGGATGTCACCGATTTTTGTGCCGGCCTGAATCAGGCGAATGGTTTCTGCGGCCAGCACGCCCTGCCCGGCAAACAGTGTCTGGCTATCGCTGACGCGAATACGAAAAGGGCCTTCCCGGCCGGCGGCTTCACGGACTTTTTTGTAGTCGGACAGGATTGCATGAGCAGCATCGGTGGCATTGTCGAAAATGGGGCTGCGACTCTTGGGGACAGTTTGCACCAGGGCGTAATCAAATTCGCCCACGGCCTGATCCAGTAACAGGGTGCGAATTTGTTCCACGGACGGTGGCGCAGTTTCTGCGTCATGGGTCTTGTCGACTTCGTGTCGGGCATAGAATTCCCGCGCCCGCTGTGGGTCCCGGTCATCCACATAAATTTCCTTGCCGATACGGATGGGAACCGGCATCACCAGAATGTTATTGGCATCAATAAAGTCTTTGGGAAGATCACAACCTGAATCCACAACCAGACCGATTTTCATTGTTATACGCCTTGCGAAGCCTGTGTGATTTCAGTCTAGAACGGGCGTTCCGGTATTGGCGTCTTTTTGCGTATGGGAATGGTGTAGGAATGTTATTTGAACGCTGCAGTCTGGATGCCAGGTGCCTGACCAGGAAAACCTGCAGGCTGCAGGTTTTTTGTCGGGCATCTGGCGTTAGGCGTCTTGCCGGCTGGGTTGTGCGAGGCGTTATTCAGGGGATCCTCAATTTTGCAGGAGCTCCCCCCTATTGAATATTGCCGCCCACTTCCACGATTTTCAGTGTGTTGGTGCCGCCGTGGGCATCGTCATAGTTGCCCTTGGTGATCAGCACCCGGTCGCCGGTCTGCACCACGCCCATGGCTTCCAGCATGCTCACTGCCTGGCGGTTCACGGTGTCGCTGGCTAGGGCGTGGCTGTCGAAGGGAATGGCATGGACGCCGCGCAGAATCGCCACGCGCCGCTGGCTTGAGGGGTAGGGGGTGAACGCATAGATGGGCATGCCCGAGCGTAGCCGTGACATCAGCCGCGGGGTATTGCCGGTTTCCGTCATGGCGATGATGGCGGCCACATTGCTGAGCCGGTTGGCGGCCTGCATGGCGGCCATGGCGATGACTTCATCAATGTTGTCTGCGCTGTCATTGATGGGGCGATCGGTGCGGCGTTCCTGCCAGGTGCGTTCGGCGCCAAGGATAATGCGATCCATGGCTTGCACGGTTTCTTTCGGAAAATCGCCAACGGCGGTTTCCGCCGACAACATCACCGCATCGGTGCCATCCAGCACCGCGTTGGCCACGTCGGAGACTTCCGCACGGGTGGGTTGCGGGCTGTGGATCATGGATTCCATCATCTGGGTGGCGGTGATCACGAAACGGTTCAGTGCCCGCGCCCGGCGGATGATGTGCTTCTGCACGCCGACCAGTTCGGCGTCACCAATTTCCACGGCCAGGTCGCCGCGGGCCACCATAACCCCGTCGGATGCGTTGATAATGGCATCCAGGGTGTCATCATCCGCCACCGCTTCAGCCCGCTCGATTTTGGCGATGATGCCGCCCTTGCCTCCGGCATCGTGATAGCGGCGGCGGGCTTCGTTCACATCCTCGGCATCGCGGGGAAAGGACAGGGCCAGGAAGTCCACTTCCATATCGGCGGCGGTAAGGATATCGGCCAGATCTTTCTCGGTGAGGGCGCGGGCACTGAGCCCGCCGCCCTTGCGGTTCACGCCTTTGTGATCAGACAGTTCGCCACCCACCCGCACGGTGCATTCCACGCGGGTGCCATTGATGGTGTTCACTTCCAGTTCCAGCAGGCCGTCATTGAGCAAAAGAATATCCCCTGCCTGACAATCGGTGGGCAAGGGGGGATAGCTGACGCCGACTTGTTCGGCATCGCCGGCGTCATCCGGGAGGGCCGTATCCAGGGTAAAAGGCTGCCCGGCGCTGAGCATGATGGGACCGTCCCGGAAGCAGCCAATACGGATTTTGGGCCCCTGCAGATCGGCGAGGATGGCCACATGCTCACCGCGTTGCCCGGCGCAGCGGCGAATCTTCTCGGCAGTCTCACGATGGGTATCGGCGGTGCCGTGGGAAAAATTCAGCCGGAAGACATTAACACCGGCCTCGATCAGCATGTCGAGCATGGGTTCCGGTGCAGAGGCGGGGCCAACGGTGGCAACAATCTTGGTGCGGCGAAGCGGGTGCTGTGGGGTGCGAGAGGGCATGCGTGTCTTTCCATCAATCATTTCGCATTAGCATACCATGGGGACGCGAACGAACGATGACAGCCAGCCGGGCATGGGACCGGAAAGCTGAGATTCATTTTAATCCTTAAAGAAAGGTTCATTGCGGAATTGAGTGATCAGCCGGTTTCAGAACTTGTCTCATTATCCCGCCCTGGTAACCGCAGGACGCCGGATGCCCGACGATGGACGCTTGAATTCAAAACCTAAAAACCTTGGCGACCATTCTCTCTGCGCAAAAACGACAACGCCTCAGGCTATGGAGGTTTGCGTCAGGCGTTCGGCGTCGAGCGTTTGGCAAAGTGCCGGGTATTTGTGATAAGCCGTCAGACGGCGAAAAGCGTGTTATTCACTCTAAGCCGCGATGAACCTAAAGAAAGCCCCGCCGGGAAGGCGGGGAAAGGGGAAACCGGTAGCAGGGAATCAGTGAAGCATGGCAAAGGCACAGGCCTGGGCCTGGCTGAGACGAAGAAAGTCACCCATACCCATTTTTATCACTTCCGTGTGAGTGCCCGCATTGAAGGCAAGCCAATCTTCGCGAAGCAAGGTGTCGTCCACATAGACATTCATGTTGTACAGATTCCCGAACGGCGGTTCGCCACCGGGTTCGCAAAGCGGGAAGCAATCCTTGAAGTCGTCTTCGCTGGCCAGCTCAACGCGGTTGGCATGGAGGGCCTGGCGTAATTTTTCCGGATCCAGATATTGGTTGGCAGGCAGCACCGCCATGGCCAGTTTTCCATCCACGTCCACAATCACGGTCTTGGCCATGTGTCGGCCGGGAATATGGGCGGACTGTGCTACCTCGGAAGCGGTAACAGCGGGCGCGTGGTTGTAGCAGTGATAATTCACGCCGTTGTTGTCGAGAAAATCGGCCAGTGCGCGGGCGGGCATGACGAACCTCCTCCCGGAATCGTGTCGCCGGGATTGGGGAGCGGCCTGACAAACAGCTTGTGGCTGGAGCCCAGGAGACGCTCCGTGACAGGATGTCTGATTAAGGGTAGAGCCGGCGAACAAGGAGGAGAAATACAAATATGCGCTAATCTTTATAGCGGAAAAGAATAGGACGAGCGGTCGGTGTATCTTGTGTGGTGGCTGTAGGAGTTCCCTTCCAGGGGACGAACCGAGCGCAGCGAGGAGAATAAAAAGCAAATTTCTTTTTGAGGGATGCCTGCCCAGCTGGCACGCCTGAGCATATTGCCGGCGATTTTCGCGCAAGCGCGATTCGTCCCCTGGAAGGGAACTCCTACAATATTCTTTAAGGGATAGGGTTCAATAAAAACGCGGGCAGTGATCATGCCGTCTGGCATAACCCCTGCCCGCGTTGTTGCGTGTTGCATGCTGCCTGGCGCGTGCAGCGTCTCTTGTCACATTCCCAGATTGTCGAGAATGCGCAGGTTCGGCCCGGCCTGATTCATGGTGTAGAAGTGCAGCCCCGGCGCGCCCATGGCCAGTAGCCGTTCGCACAGACGGGTAACCACTTCTTCGCCGAAGGCTTTTACTGCGGCATCGTCGTCCTTGATGTCGTTGAGTTTGCTTTGCAGCCAGCGCGGCACATCGGCGCCACAGGTGTTGGAAAAACGCAGCAGGTTGGCCACATTAAGAATCGGCATGATGCCCGGGTAGACGGGAGCATCACAGCCAGTTTTTTGCAGCGCGTCCATGTAATAGCCGTAGGCATCAGCATTATAGAAATACTGGGTCAGGCCACTGTTGGCGCCGGCATCCATTTTGCGCTTGAAGTGAGCGATATCATCTTCAAAGCTGCGTGCCTGGGGATGCATTTCCGGGTAGGCCGCCACTTCCAGCTGGAAGTGGTCGCCGGTTTCCTGGCGGATCAGGGCCACCAGTTCATCGGCGTATTTGATTTCGCTTTGCGCATAACCCATGCCGGAAGGCAGGTCACCACGCAGGGCGACGATGCGGGTGACACCCGCATCCTTATAGCCGTTCACCAGTTCAAGGATTTCTTCCTTGCTTTGACCGATGCAGCTGAGGTGCGGGGCGGTGTCGCCGTGCTGCTCGCGCAGCTTGTTGACCATGTCGCGGGTGTTGTCACGGGTAGAGCCGCCGGCACCAAAGGTGCAGGAAAAGAAAGCCGGGTTTTTGGCCAGCAGCTTCTTCTGCGTGGCCAGTAATTTTTCCTTTCCCTGTTCTGTCTTGGGAGGAAAAAATTCAAAACTGATTCGTTGCATGGGGCTTGCCATTTACGTTTGTCATTGTTGAAAGCGTAGTGCTTTCGATGGCCGGGTCGGACGTCGGAAGTCTGACGCTTTTGGCATCCGACTTCCGGCGTCAGACGTCCGACTTAGTACTTGTAGTGCTCGGGCTTGAAGGGGCCTTCCACGCCGACGCCGATGTAGTCGGCCTGCTCCTGGGTCAGTTTGGTGATCACGCCACCGAAGCCTTCCACCATGTAACGGGCCACTTCTTCGTCCAGCTGTTTGGGCAGCACTTCCACCTTGAGCATTTTTTCTTTCACGGCGTCAGAGTGGTTGGCGTAACCCTGATCGAACAGATACATCTGCGCGAGGACCTGGTTGGCGAAGGAGCCGTCCATGATGCGGCTGGGGTGGCCGGTGGCGTTGCCCAGGTTGACCAGGCGGCCTTCGGAGAGCAGCAGCAGGAAATCGCCGGCGGCCTTGTCACGCCATACCTTGTGCACCTGCGGCTTCACCTCTTCCCATTCCCAGGTCTCACGCATGAAGGCGGTGTCCACTTCGTTGTCGAAGTGGCCGATGTTGCAGACCACGGCGCCTTTCTTGATGGTCTTGAGCATGTTGGCGTCGCAGACATTGAAGTTGCCGGTGGTGGTTACCAGCAGGTCGGTGTTGCCCAGCAACTCGGTGTTGATGGAGGCTTCGCTGCCATCGTTGATGCCGCCCTTGTACTGGCTGACCACTTCAAAGCCGTCCATGCAGGCCTGCATGGCGCAGATCGGGTCCGCTTCGGTAACCTTCACGATCATGCCTTCCTGGCGCAGGGACTGGGCTGAGCCCTTGCCCACGTCGCCGTAACCGACAACCAGTGCTTTCTTGCCTGACAGCAGGTGGTCGGTGCCGCGTTTGATGGCATCGTTCAGGGAATGACGACAACCATACTTGTTGTCGTTTTTGCTCTTGGTGACGGAGTCGTTCACGTTGACCGCCGGCACTTTCAATGTGCCTTTTTTCAGCATTTCGTAGAGACGGTGCACACCGGTGGTGGTCTCTTCGGTGATGCCGTGAATGCTGTCGAGCATGGCCGGGTAGGTCTCGTGGATGTAGCCGGTCAGGTCGCCACCATCATCCAGAATCATGTTGGCTTCCCACAGCTCGCCGTTGCCGTCGCGACAGGTTTGCTCGATGCACCACATGTACTCTTCTTCGGTTTCGCCTTTCCAGGCAAACACCGGTACGCCGGCGGCGGCGATGGCCGCAGCGGCGTGGTCCTGAGTGGAGAAAATGTTACAGCTTGACCAGCGTACTTCGGCACCCAGGGCGACCAGGGTTTCGATCAGCACAGCGGTCTGAATGGTCATGTGGATACAGCCGATGATTTTGGCGCCTTTCAGCGGCTGCTCGGCACGGTACTTTTCGCGAATGGCGATCAGTGCCGGCATTTCGGTTTCGGCGATATGGATTTCCGAGCGGCCATAGGCGGCAAGGGAAATATCGGCGACTTTATAGTCGGTAAAGGTGTCCGCTTTCGCGTTCATGGTTTTCTCCGTTGGGGTCGGACGTCGAAGGTCGGACGTCTGACGCTAAAAGCTTTCATGCACTTTTCAGTGCCTGGATCAAGTTGTTGAGCATGGCGTAAATGCGGTCAACATCCTG
>NZ_LWEZ01001526.1:0-896 GCF_001634945.1 Alcanivorax sp. HI0044 | reverse complement strand
GGAGGCGCCATTGGTGCTGGATGAAGTGGTGCTCAGCATTGATGTGTTTGGTTCCCTGTGGCACCGGGATCTGGTGCTTGAGGAACTCAGTGTTCGCGGGGTGGATTTGAATCTGGTGCGCGGTGATGACGGCAAGATTCGTCTGCGCGGACTGGATGTGCTCGGGCAGAATGATCCCGGGTCACGACCGCCGCTGGAACGTATTCTCAAGTTGTTTTACCGCCAGCAATTGCTGTCAGTCAGCGACGCCCGTTTGTCCCTGGAATGGCCGGGCATGCCACCGCTGGCGGCGTCGCAGCTGGATGCCACCATGACCAACACGGGTGGCGAACACCGGTTGGCCCTGCGTGTGGAAGCCCGGGACCGCCCCCTCTCCCTGCTGGCAAAGATACACCTGCACGATGATGCCTACGCGCTGGATGAGGTGGATGCGGATATCTATACCCGCTTCGAGGGCAAGCGCCTGCACGAATGGTTGCCCGAGATAGAAAAAATGCCGCTGGATCTGGGCTCGCTGGATGCATCCGTGGCGCTGTGGGGCACTCTGGAAGGCGGTGAGCCGATCAGCGGACAGCTGCAGGTTGATGTGCCCACGTTGACGCTGACCCAGGCAGATACGGCCTGGCCGCTAACCGGTTTGTCCCTGCGCGCCTCACTGCTTCGTGAGGATGATGAGGCGACCCTGTCGTTATCCAATCTGTCCGGCAGGACACCCTCCGGCCCGCTCACGCTGGGCGATATGGCGCTGCGCTGGGAGACCCGGGGCGAGCGCCGGCAGTGGCAGCTGCGCGCCAATGAACTGCCGGTGCACGCCATCAGCCAGCAATTCCAGAGCTGGCCATTCAGCCTGCCGGAGTCTGCCGACAAGGTCCGTAAGCAATTATCGGTGCTGTCTC
>NZ_LWEZ01001525.1:0-1453 GCF_001634945.1 Alcanivorax sp. HI0044 | reverse complement strand
TGGCGACAAGCAAGAGGAAGCAGCCTGATGGTGCAGTGGCGCGACAGCAAAGTAAGCCGTAATGGCGTGGACCTGGCGGTGCGTACCTGGAGTGCGGACAAAAGCCCCACGGTGATACTGGTACACGGCTACCCGGACGCCAATCATGTCTGGGAAAAAGTGGCGGAACGCCTTAGCCGGCATTTCAAAGTCGTCGCCTATGACGTACGCGGCGCCGGCAATTCTTCCGTGCCGCAAGGCCGCGCCGCTTACAAGTTGCGGGAACTGCGCAACGACCTGCATGCGGTCATGGACGCCGTCAGCCCGGATGAAAAGGTGCATCTGGTGGGGCACGACTGGGGCTCCATCCAGACCTGGGAATCAGTCACCGATCCCGGCGCCGAGCAACGCATCGCCTCCTACACCACCCTGTCCGGCCCGTGCCTGGATCATGTGGGGCAGTGGATGAAGGCGCGACTGCGCGAACAGGAAATCGGCGCCGTGCTCAATCAGCTCGCCCACTCCTGGTACATCGGCCTCTTCCAGTTGCCGGTGCTGGCCCCGACCCTGTGGAAAGCCGGCCTGGCCAAGGTCTGGCCGCAGGTACTGCGCCGCACCGAAAACCTGCACAGCGAAGTCAGCGCCACTCAACAGCAGGACGGCGTGCACGGTATCGAACTGTACCGCGCCAACATGCTGCCTTGTCTGCTCAAGCCCCGGGAGCGGCATACCAAAGTCCCGGTGCAGCTGATCGTTGCCCGCGAAGACAACTATGTGCGCCCGGCCATGCTCGAAGACCTGCCCCAGTGGACAGATCGCCTGTGGCGCCGGGAAATAGACTGCGGACACTGGAGCCCCCTTCTCCAGTATCCGGACGTGACCGCCGGCTGGATCAGTGAGTTCATCCAGCATGTTGAAGGCGCCCCCGCCAGCGAGGCGCTCAAGCGCGCCCAGGTCAATGCCGACCCGCAGCCCGCAGCAGATAGCAGCCATCCGGGAACCGGCAACCACGCCTCTACGAAGCACCCGCAGGAACGTAGCGTAGCGGAGTAACGCACGCAGTGCGGCCCGAAGGGTGAGCGAAGCGAATAACCTGCCTGCGGGTGATCCGAGCCTGGGCGAGGCAAGGATTCCAGAAGCGGGTTACGAGTCACGAGTTTCGAAAATCAAAAAAACCAGCCAAGTACGGGGTTTGGGGTTTTGCCTTTCGAAACTCGCTTCTCGCAACTCGAAACTCTCACCTCGCCCAGGCTCGCCCGCGTTGTTGCGTGATGCATGTAGCGTGCTGCGTCTCCCCTTCTAGCCCCAGTGCAAAAAGGGGGCTATCATCGCCACATGAAAACCAGTGACCGTAATCCCGCAGCTATTTTGCGCAGCCTGAAGAAATACACCCAACCGGCTGAGCAACAGGCCCCGGCAGACGCCGGCGACCACAAGGAATTCACCATCGACGAACTGGCCCGCGAAGCCAGCT
>NZ_LWEZ01001524.1:0-1910 GCF_001634945.1 Alcanivorax sp. HI0044 | reverse complement strand
CTGCTCAACACGGGCCGCTTCAACCACGTAGGCCACGCGACGAACCGGGCTGTAGCTGGCATCCAGCTGCAGACGGCCAATACCACGAGTCTCGTCATCTTCAGACTGACGGGAATCCGCAGCAACATAGCCACGCCCTTTCTGAACCTTCAGCTTCACACGCAGTTCGGTGTCGCCGGTGATGGTGCAGATCAGGTGATCCGGATTGACAATCTCAACGCTGTGATCGCGCTGGATGTCATTCGCGGTTACAGCGCCCGGGCCTTTTTTGACCAGCTCGAGGGTCGCTTCTTCGCGATCTTCCATCTGCAGGGCAACGCCCTTCAGGTTCAGAAGGATGTTGATCACATCTTCCTGGACCCCTTCGATAGAAGAGTATTCATGCTGCACACCGTCGATCTCCACTTCGGTGATCGCACAGCCGGGCATGCTGGAGATCAGGATGCGGCGCAGCGCAGTCCCCAGAGTGTGGCCAAAACCACGCTCCAGC
The DNA here is from genome assembly GCF_001634945.1 of Alcanivorax sp. HI0044. Lineage (NCBI taxonomy): Bacteria > Pseudomonadati > Pseudomonadota > Gammaproteobacteria > Oceanospirillales > Alcanivoracaceae > Alcanivorax > Alcanivorax sp. HI0044. Next base: position 1,420 of record NZ_LWEZ01001524.1, on the reverse strand, counting down.
GGTTCCAGAACCACTTTGGCGTGGGTCTGGTTGATCGCGTTGACCGCGATCGAGCGGGGCGTGAGAAAGTCGTTCACGGCGGTCATAGAGATCCCTCAGGCAGTCCTTACTTGGAGTACAGCTCGACGATCAGATTTTCGTTGATCTCGGCAGGCAGGTCGATACGCTCAGGCTTCGCCTTGTAGGTACCTTCCAGCTTCTTGTCATCAACTTCAATCCACGGCATAAAGCCGCGCTGCTGAGCGAGCTCCATGGCGTTCTTCACGCGCAGCTGGTTCTTGGACTTCTCGCGAACATTGATCTGGTCGCCAGGCTTCACCTGGTAAGACGCAACATTCACAGACTGGCCGTTAACCAGAATGGCACGGTGGCTAACCAGCTGACGCGCTTCGGAACGGGTAGAACCAAAGCCCATGCGGTAAACCACGTTATCCAGACGACCTTCCAGCAGCTGCAGCAGGACTTCGCCTGTTGCGCCCTTGGAAGCGGCCGCTTTCTTGTAGTAGCTACGGAACTGCTTTTCCAGCACACCATAGGTACGACGAACTTTCTGCTTCTCGCGCAGCTGAACACCGTAGTCGGACAGCCGTGCCGGGCGACGCCCGCTTGCACCAGCAGCCTGGCCAGGAGCCTGCTCAGCTTTACACTTGGATTCCAGAGGGCGGATACCGCTCTTCAGGAACAGATCAGTGCCTTCTCGACGGGAAAGCTTGCACTTGGGACCGATGTATCTTGCCATCTTGCTCTAACTCCCGTTACACGCGACGCTTTTTAGGCGGACGGCAACCGTTATGGGGAATCGGCGTTACGTCCTCAATATGGGTGATCTTGTATCCACAGCCGTTCAGGGCGCGAATAGAAGATTCACGACCCGGACCGGGGCCTTTCACCCGCACTTCAAGATTTTTCAGACCGTAGTCCTTCGCAGCATTACCCGCGTTTTCAGCCGCCACCTGGGCAGCAAACGGGGTGCTTTTACGGGAACCACGGAAACCAGCACCACCGGAGGTCGCCCAGGACAACGCATTGCCCTGACGATCAGTGATGGTGATGATGGTGTTGTTGAAGGAAGCGTGCACGTGCGCAATACCGTCCGCAACGGTGCGCGTTACCTTCTTACGACGTGCGCCACTATCTTTCTTTGACTTAGCCATAATGCCTATCCAAATCCAGCCGCTGTCTAATTCAGCTTATTTGCGAATCGGTTTACGCGGACCTTTACGGGTGCGCGCATTGGTCTTGGTACGCTGACCGCGAAGCGGCAAGCCGCGACGATGGCGAATACCACGGTAGCAACCGAGGTCCATCAGACGCTTAATGTTCATGTTGATTTCCCGGCGCAGGTCACCTTCGGTAGAGAACTTGGCAACTTCACCACGAATGGCATCAAGTTGCTCACCGGTCAGCTCGCGAACTTTCG
>NZ_LWEZ01001523.1:0-958 GCF_001634945.1 Alcanivorax sp. HI0044 | reverse complement strand
CAGGACCCAGTTCGCACAGAGGCAAGCGCCGTGGTGAAAGCCCTGACAGGCCTTGGTATCACCTCGCGACTGGCCAGTGGTGACAATGCCCAGGCGGTGAACGCAGTCGCCGATCAGCTGGAAATCCGTGAGCGGCGCTACCAGCAAAAGCCTGCTGATAAAGCCGCATGGCTCGAGCAACTGGAAAGCAGTGCGCCGCAAATGATGATCGGTGACGGCATCAATGATGCCCAGGCCATGGTCGCCGCCTCGGTCTCCGTTGCGACTGGAAATGCGACCAGTCTGGCCCAGCGGGCGGCTGGACTGTTCCTACTTCATGACACGCTCAACGCGGTTCCTGCCCTACCTCGCCTTTCCCGGCTTTGTCAGCGCACCATCCGGCAAAATCTGGCCTGGGCATTGCTTTACAATATCCTTGCCGTCCCGTTTGCTGTCAGTGGTTTGCTGCCGCCCTGGGCCGCAGCGCTGGGCATGTCAGCCAGCTCGCTTCTGGTCACATTCAACGCCACCCGGGTGACTCGATGGAAATTGTCTTCCTGCTGATACCGCTAGCCTTGTTGTTCCTGGCTGGAGCCATTGCTGCCCTCTTCTGGGCGCTGCGCAAGGATCAATTTGATGATCTGGATAACGCGGCCTGGCGAGTTGTGTTCGAAGACAGGGAGCAGCGCAAGCAGGCTAGAACACAGGCGCCAAAAGAACCGCACCACGCTGACAGTTCAGATAAAACAGATAGCACCCAGGATTCACCATCGAGCCCTCGCGATGACCATTGAAGCCCTTGCCTCCCTGATTGCCAGTGCCGCCCTGATCGCCAGTGCCGGCTCCGTCCATTGCATTGGCATGTGCGGAGGCATCAGCAGCGCGCTGACCTTTTCCATCCCGGAAGCCCGGCGTCAGGGGGTGGCCCTGTGGGGGTGGCAGCTGTTATTCGGGCTGGGCCGCGTCGGCACCTACTGCG
>NZ_LWEZ01001522.1:0-2031 GCF_001634945.1 Alcanivorax sp. HI0044 | reverse complement strand
CCGCCGGCGAAAACGCCCCACCACTGATCAGGTCGAACCCCTGCCCGGCGTGGCGCAAGGAATCCAGCTGTTGCGCGGTCACCGGGGCGACCCCATGGGCGGCTGCAACGGGAACTCGGGGGACTGGGGCGCGGCATCTGTCGGTGCCTGCTCACGCTCGCGGCTGCTGCGCAAGGCGCGATGGTAAAGATCAGCCAGCCCTTCATGGGCCGAAGCACTGAAACGCTTCAGGCGGTTGCGGGTTTCGGTGACCTGTTCATAGGCCGAGGCCTGCAATCCGTACTGTTGGCGACGCATCAGCAGCGCCCCGCGTTTCTGTAAGCGTTCCAGCTCGCCGGTCAGTGCATTCAATTCTTGCGAGAAATCTTCCAACCGCTCGGAGCGGTATGTGGCAAACAGCACACGGCTGCGCAGCACACGGGTTTCATCCAGCAACCCATCGATTTCATTAAGCTGATGCTGACGTTCCCACTGGCGCGGCACGATGTTTTCCTGCATCTCCCACAGCAACACGCCTTTGTAGAAATCCAGCTTGGCGGTCACGTCAGGGCGCTTTCGCTTGCCCCAGCCATCGGTGCGCTGCTCGGCATTCTGCTGGGCCTCCCACAGCTTGCGTTCCTTGTCGGTGGCGAAGGGGAGCGGGTCCTGTTTGGCCACGGCCTCATCGTAACGGCGCTGCAAACGGGTCATGCGTCCCTGGAAATCCTGCTGTGACAGATCGTCCAATAACGCTCGGGCCGCAGGGCGGGTTTCATCCTGCTTGCGCCGATGGGCCGCCATCAATGTCTCGAAGGCCGGCAGCTTCTCCTGCCATTGCGTAAGCAGGTTCTTCTGCCGCAACAGCTCGTGGTAATTATTCCAGCCGCGCTGAAATTCGGTGGTGGCGAACCATTCATAAAAGGTTGGGAAACTTTCCACCCGGCGCGGCAGAAACGGCGGCACCGGGTCCATGGCCGTGGACCAGCGGGGCTCTCCCACCATGGCCGTAAACCATTCACCACTGGCTATATCGGCTTCCACTTCCAGCAGGTATTGCTGCAAAACATCAAAGCGCTCCAGCGCAGTCTCGAATCCCTGTCTGGCAGAACGCTGGTCCCCCATTTGTTCGTACAGGTAGGGAATCGCCAGCTGCGCTTCCTGCACTGGCAAGCGCTGGATCGATTTCGTGTCCAGCTGCTGCAGCACCGGCAATGCCTTGCCTGGCTGGTTTTCGATAAGCAGCGCACGGGCATAGAGCAGCAGGGAGATATCAGCAAAAGGCCCTTCCAGGCGGGCATCGCGCAGCAGGGTCAGCGCCCGGTCTTCCTGGTCGCTGCGCATCATGTAGATCGCCAGCGCCAACATGGCTTTTTCCTTGATGGCGTTGGTCTGGGCATCCCCTGGCGGCAAGTTGGCCAGCTGCCAAAGCCACTCCTGGCCCAGCCCCGGGTGCTTGCCGTTAATCCAGCTGATTGCCAGGTTGTAACGCAGGTAGGCATTGAGTGGGTGATCTTCGGAAAACGCATCAAGCAGCTCTGCGGCGTCTTCATAGCGTTGCAGGCGCATCAATATCCGCGCTCGCAAACTGAAATATACCTCTTCCAGTTTTGCCGGCGGCTCACCGACCTGCTGATCCAGCATGGTCAGCGCCTGTTCATATTTCTGCTGGCGGTAATAGAGGCCGGCCAGATGGATCCACGCCCGCTGGGCGACCTCACCGCTGACCTGGGTATCCAGTAGCTGGTTGAAAACCTGCTCGGCGTCTTCGGGCATGCCGTAGGCGCTGTACATGGCCCCCAACAGCACTTCCATATCCGCCTTGTGGATAGCCACCTCGCCCCGCTCCAGCGCCATCTGGGCGCGGGTCAGAGCAGCAAAATAATCCCCTTTGAGGTAAAGATAAGCCACCTCGCCATAGGCCAGCTCCTGTACCTGATGAGGTTCGTCCAGGCGGGCCTGGCTCAGGGAGCTGAGCAACAACAGCCCCACCGCCAGCCCTTTCAAGCATCCGCGCATTCGCATAGACCGCTCTCAGCGCCAGTCGCGAAAACG
>NZ_LWEZ01001521.1:0-1418 GCF_001634945.1 Alcanivorax sp. HI0044 | reverse complement strand
GAACCTGGAATCCAGAATGGCCGTGGCCAAGCTTTCCTCCCTGGTGGCCTACTGCAATGCCCGCTTGCCGGGGAAAGATTTCAGTGTTCAGGTGGGTAAGCATTTTCACCCCGGCATGTTTCACGCGCTGGGCTACGCCATGATGTCGTCGGCCTCTCTGGAAGATGCGTTGCTACGCATCGTGCGTTACAAGCGCGTGCTTTCCAACGCCTGTTGGGCCGACGTGCGCGAAGAACCGGCGGGCCTCGCCATCCGTACCATGCCGTTGTTTGACGAGGTGACTGGAAAGCCGGCTCTGGGGCGTTGGGAAATCGAGATATTCTTCGCCACCCTGGTGACATTTGCCCGCGAAGCGGTAGACGCCACATTACGACCGCTACGCGTCAGCTTCAATACGCCCCCTCCGGAACAGGGAGCGGCCTATCTGCAAGACTTTTTCGGCTGTGATATCGACTTCAATGCAGATTGCAACGTGGTGGTGTTCGATCGGGAGCAGGCCGCGCAGAAACTGCTTACCCACAACATGATGCTGACCCAGAGCCATGAAAAAATGCTCGACGAGTACCTCTCCCGTGTCGACCAGAATGACCTGGCCAACCGGGTGAAGTGCCGCATTCAGGACAAGCTGGCCCTGGGCTCGCCCACCCAGGCCGATATTGCCAGCACCCTGGGAATGAGCTTGCGCAATTTGCAGCGAAAACTCAGCGAGCAGGGCACCAGCTTCAAGGATATTCTGGAACAGACCCGCAAAAAGCTGGCGCTGGAATATATCGAGCAGCGTCATCTGACACTGGGCGAAATCGCCTATCTGGTGGGGTTTGCCTCATCCGCGAATTTCAATCGTGCCTTTAAGCGATGGACAGGCGTTAGCCCGGGCGAATACCGGGTGAGCCACGCGGTCACGGCGTAACAGAAAGGCCGGGTGCGATTACCCACCAAAGGGTGATACAAAAGGGCAACGATACGGCGATTCGGGCTGCTGCCTGACGCAGCACAATCGCGGTAGACTCAACGGATAATCCAATAATGATCGCAGGGAGCGACTCATGGCTTTACTCAGAAATATTCTTGTTCTGTCTTGCAGCATGGTGCTGGCGACTACCGCTGCAGCTGCCGACCTCAATGTGCACGGCGCCTTGAAAGGAGGCTGGACCGATCTGGATTACGATGACGGGGATTTTCCTGCCGGCACTGATGTCGACTCCACCGACCACACCTTTTCCATCCTCGCCGGGCTCACGTTCCCGGTAGCCCGTGATCGCATTCACCTGGGCGGTGAAATTGCCCATACCTACCTCGGGGAATACAGCGCAGAGCTCGCCGGTTCAGAGGCAGAGGTCATGCTTACCGGAAGCGAGGCGGTTTTTGCGGGTTTTTTCGATGTAGCCACCGGCACCCAGTTATTTGTACGCGCTGGC
>NZ_LWEZ01001520.1:0-1045 GCF_001634945.1 Alcanivorax sp. HI0044 | reverse complement strand
CCTGGTCTTGCAGGGCGCCGGCCACAATTTCCGAGGCAGAGGCGCTGCCGCCGTTGACCAGCACCACCAGCGGCTTGCCGTTGAGTGCGTCGCCGGCGCTGGCATCAAAGTCGTTCCGGCTCGCTTTTTCACGGCCCTGGGTGTACACCACCAGGCCGGCATCCAGGAACAGGTCGGTGACTTCCACGGCGCCGNTGAGTACGCCGCCGGGGTTGTTGCGCAGGTCGAGAATCAGGCCGTTGAGGGGGCTGTCCTTGTTGAGCTTGTCCAGCGCTTTGCGGGCATCGTCACCGGTGTTGTTCTGGAACTGGGAAATGCGCAGGTAGCCCAGGCCCGGTTCCAGCATTTTTGATTTCACGCTGTGGGTCTGGATGCGGTCACGTTCGAGGCTGACCTGGCGGGGCTTCTCGTCGCCTTCGCTAAGGACCATTAAATCGATTTTGGTGCCGATTTCCCCGCGCATCAGCTCGACGGCTTCGCCCAGGGTCAACCCCTTCACAAAGGTGTCGTCGATCTTGAGGATCAGGTCGCCTGCGAGGATGCCGGCGTTGCTGGCCGGGGAGTCATCCACCGGAGTCACTACTTTGACGAAGCCGTCTTCCATGGTGACTTCGATGCCAAGGCCGCCGAATTCACCAGTGGTGGTCACCTGCAGGTCGTCGAACTGGTCCGGGGTCAGGTAGTTGGAGTGCGGGTCCAGATCATGGAGCATGCCACGGATAGCGGCTTCCAGCAGTTCGCGATCATCCACGTCTTCAATATAGGCCGCGCGGATACGCTCCATGACCTCGGCAAAGGCGCGCAGCTCATCCACCGGTACGCCTTGCTGGCGAGCCTGCTCATCAAGGGCAGGATCCTGGGCGTGGAGTGCGCTGAAAGGGCTAAGGGCAAGCAGGCCCGTGAGCGCGACAGAACGGAGCGTGGGCAGGATGGTTGTTGGCATTCAGGATCCCCGGCGGGCACAGGAAAAAGGTGTGCGCGTTTCAAAGTTCATGGTCAATTTTGCGCCAATGGCGGCAGTGTAACACGCTGATTGCACCAGCGT
>NZ_LWEZ01001519.1:0-1219 GCF_001634945.1 Alcanivorax sp. HI0044 | reverse complement strand
GAATGTCACTTTTATTGATTTTTTTCTGCGGCTGACGCTTGGCCGCTTGATCGCGTTGCCCGGTGGTTATAGCAGTGGCTGCATTGGCATTCATGGCGGTGTCCTCATTGCTCATGGGCACAGTATTTGCCAACCGAAACTGGCACGAAAGTGCAGGTTGTGCCATTTTGCCAGCACGCACCGCCCAGGCACGGCGTAATAGGACACAGCCTGTGCCCGGGCGCCGGTTTACTGTGCCGTCACGACACTCCCGCCATAGCGCCTATCAACCCGGGCCAGTTTGCCGCCGGTATAGCCGCGCATGAATATCGCCGCCGCTTTTTTCTTTTGACAACACCCAGTGCGCCGGGACTGCAGGCACTTCACCCTGGCGGCGGCTTTCCACATAGATAATCGCCCCGTCCGCCAGCAGCCCGTGGGCTTCCAGCGCCTCACAGGCCGGCGTCACCAAACCCAGATCGTAGGGCGGATCAATGAAGACCAGATCAAACGGTTCCCGTTGCGCAGGTAACCAACTCAACGCATCGGCGCAATGCACGGTGATGCGTCCCTCAAACAATGGGGCTAACTGCCGGCTCAAATCCGCGCAGCGTTCGCGCTGCTTTTCGACCAACACCGCATCCCGGGCTCCCCGGCTCAGCGCTTCCGCCCCCAGCGCGCCGGAGCCGGCAAACAGGTCCAGCACCCGAAGCCCCGGCAGCTCGAACTGCAGCCAGTTGAACAGGGTTTCGCGCATACGATCCGACGACGGACGCAAATCACCGCCGTAGTCCACAAAGTGCAGCCGATGACCACGCCGTTCGCCACCGATAATCCGTACCTGACCTTTCTGCGCCGGGCCAGTACTGGCGCCGGGGCGTTTACCTGAACGCTTACGGGGCACGATCAGCGGGCTCCTCGGCGGCGGTATTTTCTGCCTCTCTATCGGCCGCACGAATCTGCGGTGCCTTGGGACCGATGCTGACGATGGCCAGATTGTCCGGGGTCAGATTGCGCTGGAACGCGGCACGAATGTCTTCCGCTGTGACCGTGCGCACCTGCTGGTTAAACCGCTGCAGATAATCCAGCGGCAGGTCGTAAAAGCCAATAGCGCCAAGCTGGCCGATGATGTCGCTGTTGTCCGCCGTGCCCAGAGCAAAGCTGCCAAGAATGCTGGTGCGGGTTTCTTCCAGCTGTTCTGCGGTGGGGCCGTCCTGCACAAACTGGTCGATCAGATCCA
>NZ_LWEZ01001518.1:0-1298 GCF_001634945.1 Alcanivorax sp. HI0044 | reverse complement strand
TTTCTGGCGTTCCTGCTTGGCGTGGGGCGCATGAAAGTCGGCCAGCTGGTGTTCGAGCCTGTCGTTGGCCAGCATGGCGACAGCCTGGGCCTGGCGTCTCTCTGCCAGTAACTGGTTCAGCTGGCGCTCTTCCTGTGTGGATAAGGCGGTGCTTAATTCATCCATGGCCGCCGGGTTCAGTACCTTGTCGCGGTTCTGGTCCAGCAGGTTGAAGGCATCATCCCATTGCTGCTTTCTGCCCAGTTCCTGGGCCTGGAGAATGATGTGCTGGCGGTACGCCTTGCTGGCCTGGCGGATTCCGGGGTATTGCTCCTGCAAGGCCGGGTATTCGGGGTGCCTGGGTTTGGTTTGTTCAATAATGGCGGCGGCCCGGCTGTAATTGTGTTGTTCCAGCGCAGCGCTGACATCGCTTTCCGGGTGGGGGTTGCCGAGGGTGGCACAGCCAGCCAGTACCGTGGCCAGGGTCAGGCTACTCGCCTTGTACACGTTGATGCTCCGTATTCAGTTTTGCCAGAAACTGGGCAATACGCTGTTCCATCAGCGTTTCGGACAAGGCGTGAACGCCATCGATACGATAGGTTCCCACGGGGTTTTCTTTGCCGCGAATACGCATGGCCCCGGATTCTGTGGCGCGAACCCGGGAGGCAATATTGGGGTTGGACAGAAGCGGTGCGGCGGCAATGATTTCGTTACCGCCGGCCATGTTCGACAGCCGTGAAGCCAAATTGACCGCGTCGCCCACCACGGTGTACTGCATGCGATCGCGTGACCCCAGATTGCCGGCCAGCATGTCACCGGAGTTGATGCCAATGCGGAATTCCACGGTGGTTTGGCCGTGGGCATGGCGGTGTTCATTGAGGCGCTCTACCAGCCGCTGGATCATCACCGCACAACACAGGCCGTGGAACAGGTGTTCATCATCTTTCTCCGGCACACCGAAGACGATCATGGCGCAATCACCCATGTATTTGTCGATGGTCCCCCGATAAAAGCTGGTGGCCGTGGTGATAGCATCAAAATAGACATTGAGCATGTCGGCGATGGCGTCCGGCGCCAGGTTTTCGGACAACCGGGTAAAGCCGACGATGTCCGCAAAGACCACCGTGGCGGAAACGTCACGGCCACCGAGTTGTACCTGATCCAGATCAGCCATCATGTTGCGTGCTACGGACGGGCTGACGAAACGTTGCAGCACCCGTTCTACCTGATCTTTTTCGAGCATGCCGTGGGCCATGGTGTTGTAGGCTTCGATCAGGCCGCCAATTTCGTCGTTGCGGCGATCCTGAATGCGGTAGTTG
>NZ_LWEZ01001517.1:0-1528 GCF_001634945.1 Alcanivorax sp. HI0044 | reverse complement strand
ACCTGCAATTCTGCAGAGGCATCAATGACCAGAATGCGATCTACCAAGGCTTTTTGCGATGTTTCCAGCAGCAGAGGGGAAACCAGAACGGTATAGGGCGATTGGCTTGCCCCGATCTGCCGGTGAAGTTCGTCACCTATGGCGGGGTGGGTAATACCTTCGAGGGTTTTTAGTGCGTCCGGGTCAGCAAACACGATCTCGCGGAGTGCCCGCCGATCCAGCGCGCCGTCGTCGGCGATGACATGCTGGCCAAAATGCTCGGCGATGGCGAGTAAGGCGGGCTGCCCGGGCTCAACCACCACCCGTGATGCAAGATCCGCATCCACAATGGTGATGCCCTGTTGTGCAAGATAATCCGTGGCAGCGGTCTTGCCGCTACCAATGCCACCGGTAAGACCAACAACAAACATGATGAATTCCGCTTGCATGCATCACGCAACACGCGCATCACGCGGTGCCTGTTGGCGTGCCTGCGTGTAGCGTGGGGCGTGTTTGCGTTAGAGTTTGAACATTCCCAGATACGAGCTGACGATACTATCGCCCCAGAGCAGGGCAATCCACCCGGCGGTGGCCAGATAAGGTCCGAAAGGGATTTGCGTGCGCTTCTCGCCGCTGAACATCATCATGGCGATCGCGAAGACCAGCCCGACCACCGATGACAGCAGAATAATCACCGGCAGGTATTGCCAGCCGACCCAGGCGCCCAGCGCGGCCAGCAGCTTAAAATCGCCGTAGCCCATGCCTTCTTTACCGGTGATCAGCTTGAACAGCCAGTACACACTCCAAAGCGAAAGATACCCGGCCATGGCACCGACCACCGCATCGCTCAATGAAACCGGCGATACGCCCATAACGGCCGCCAACAAGCCTGCCCAAAGCAACCAGTAGTTCAGACTGTCCGGCAGCAGGGTGGTGTCTGCGTCGATCATGGCGGCGGCCAGCAGCACCCAGGTGGCAAAAAGCGTAAACACCAGCCAGGGACCATACCCGAAGTGCCAGGCACACAGTCCGGCGAGCACACCACTGACAAGTTCGATAATGGGGTAGCGTTTGCTGATCGGGGTTTTGCAACCCTTGCACTTGCCGCGCAGGGCCAGCCAGCTAAACACGGGAATATTTTCATACCAGCTGATCGCATGGCTGCATTTCGGGCAGCGCGAGCGCGGTGTCACCAGGTTGAAAATGCCGCCACTGTCTTCCGCTGGCAGCTCCAGGATCTCGCGGGCTTCCTGCTTCCAGCTCCGCTCCATCATCAACGGCAAACGATGAATGACCACATTCAAAAAACTGCCTACCAGCAGCCCCATAACAACACAAAGCCCGACCAGAAGGGTCGGGCTGGACGAAAGAAGCGCCAGAGAATCTGAAATCATTATTAACCTACAACGTTACCCAACTGGAAGATCGGCAAGTACATGGCAATAATCAGGCCGCCAATCAGTACGCCCAGCACCGCCATGATCAGCGGCTCCATCATGCTGGTCAGGCCATCGACCGCATTGTCTACTTCCTCTTCGTAGTAAACGGC
>NZ_LWEZ01001516.1:0-11118 GCF_001634945.1 Alcanivorax sp. HI0044 | reverse complement strand
CACCAAACAACAGGGCCGGGGTCTGGCCAAGATCCTGGCTCAGCGGGCGTACCACCACCTGCTCCAGGTCCTTGTCGTAAACCCAGACGGTTTCGCCGTCGGACGCAGCCATCTGCTCATAAGGCGTTTCGGTGAGCCAGTAAAACTGGTTCCCCCGGGCCACCTGAAAACGGCCCGTGGCTTCCTGCATATGCGTGCCGCCCTGATCCAGCACCACCTGCTCGAACTCGCCTTTCATGGACTTAAGGGTTTGCAGGCGATCCAGCAAATCATCGGTGGCACCCGCCCATGCGGTAGGGGCCAACAGGACAGCAGGCGCCAGCGCCAAGCTCAACAGCAACTTCTTCATTCAAACTCCTTATTTGACCGGCGGCGGCGCGATGACTTCGCGCTGGCCATTGTTGCCGGCCTCGGTGACCACCCCTGCCATCTCCATGGCTTCCACCAGGCGGGCGGCACGGTTATAGCCAATTTTCAGTTTCCGCTGCACAGAGGAAATGGACGCCCGTCGGGACTCGGTGACGATGGCCACCGCTTCATCGTAAAGCGGATCATTCTCGTCATCGCCGCCCTCACTGGCGCTTTCCATACCTGGCATCGGTGCATTGAGGTCGCTGCCACCATCGAGAATTTCTTCAAGATAATTGGGCTCGCCGCGTTTGCGCCAATCGTCACAAACCCGGTGTACCTCTTCATCTGAGACAAAGGCGCCGTGAACACGTTCCGGAACACTGGTGCCGCCGGGCAAATAAAGCATGTCGCCATGGCCCAGCAGCTGCTCCGCCCCGCCCTGATCCAGCACGGTGCGGGAGTCAATTTTGGACGACACCTGGAAGCCTATACGCGACGGCACGTTGGCCTTGATCAGGCCGGTGATCACGTCCACGGACGGGCGCTGGGTGGCGAGAATCAGGTGAATGCCTGCCGCCCGTGCTTTCTGTGCGATACGCGCAATCAGCTCTTCCACTTTCTTGCCCACAATCATCATCATGTCGGCGAATTCATCGATGACGATAACGATGTAAGGCAGGTGCTCGGCCAGCGGCGCCTCCTCATCCAGATTCATCGGGTCATCCGGCTTCCACAGCGGGTCCTTGAGGGGCTCGCCTTTCTTCTTGGCGTCGTCCACCTTGCGGTTATAACCGGAGATATTCCGCACTCCCATGGAGGCCATCAGTCGGTAACGACGCTCCATTTCACCCACACCCCAGCGCAGCGCACCGGCCGCTTCTTTCATGTCGGTGACCACCGGGGTAAGCAGGTGGGGAATGCCATCGTAGACCGCCAGTTCCAGCATTTTGGGATCGATCAAGATCAGGCGGACATCGTCCGGGCTGGACTTGAACAGCATGGACAGCAACATGGCATTCACGCCCACGGATTTACCGGAGCCGGTGGTACCCGCCACCAGCAAGTGGGGCATTTTTGCCAAGTCCGCCATCACCGGGCCGCCGGAGATATCCTTGCCCAGCGCCATGGTCAGGGGCGACGGCGCCTGATCAAACATCTGCGTGCCGATCACTTCGGTGAAGCGGATCATTTCCCGTTGCTCGTTGGGAATCTCGATCCCCACGGTGGTCTTGCCGGGAATCACTTCCACTACCCGCACGCTGATCACTGCCAGGGAGCGAGCCAAATCCTTGGCCAGATTAGTGATCTTGGAAACCTTAATACCAGCTGCCGGCTGAATCTCGAAACGGGTAATCACCGGGCCGGGCTGCACTGCCACCACTTCCGCCTCGATATTGAAATCCTTGAGCTTGATTTCCAGCAGGCGTGACATGCCTTCCAGAGCCTCTTCGGAATAACCGCCCTTGGATTCTTCCACCGCATCCAGCAGGCCCACCGGGGGCAGCTCACCGGAGACTTCCGTGGTAAACAGTTTCTGCTGCTTTTCTTTTTGAACCCGGGCGCTTTTTTCCACCGGCTTGGCCGGTTTGGCGATTTTTGGCGGGGTTCGCGTTTCTGCCTTTTTCTTCGCCTCGGTAATGACCTTGGCGCGCTTCTCATGAGCTTCTTTCTTCTGCCGCTGCTCTTCGCGCTGACGTTTACGCGCTTGCCACCAAGCAGGCACTTTTTCGATGGCGCCAAGCACCAGCGCGCCCAGGCCTTCAGCCAGCGCGATCCAGGACAAATCGGTAAAGATGGTCACGCCGATCAAAAACAACGCCACCATCATCAAGGTCCCACCCAGCGGGTTGAACCCGGCCAGGGAGGCATCGCCAACTTCATGGCCGAGAATGCCCCCGGCGCCTTCCGGCAGCGTATCGCCCACGGTGAAATGCATGTACGACAGCGCCGTGCCCGCCAGCATGGTCAGAATAAAACCCACCAGTCGCAAGCTGAACAGCGGCCAGCTCCCCGGCAGTCCGGCATGGCGCTCGCGCAGCACCTTGCCGGCCCAAAAGCCCAGCAGCACCGGAAACAGGTAGGCCATATAGCCAAACAGGCCCAGCAGCAGATCGGCGCTGAACGCCCCTACCCGGCCCATGGCATTGCGTACTGCATCCACATTGCCCACATAGGACCAGCCGGGATCGCGGCTATCGAAACTGATTAACGCCAGCAGCAGGTAAAGGGAAAAGGCGATCAGCGCAATGACCATGCCTTCCACCAAACCACGTTTGAGATGGCGGGAAAACCCGGACTGTCCTTGCCCGGCAACCGTTTTACTCACGCCTTGCCCCTCAATAAAGTCAAACTATTGGATAAAGAATAGCTGATAACGGATTGAAATTATTGCGATTGTAGTCAATCACAGTGGGGGCGGCCAGCTTTGCCCCTCCCGGTGTGCCCGAGCGCACGGCATTATCGCACAAAATAGCCGCAATCTGCGGCTCTCAACCCGGGCAGTCACCTCTTCCTATCGCACTAATAGCCCATGATCAGGCTTCACGACGACCCGGTTTTACGGTAGTTTTCACTGCCTTGAATGTGCAGGCCTTGCCCCCACAGTTGGAGTCGCAAGCCCGGACGCGGCATAGCGCGCCCGATCACCTGCCCAACCTACGTATTTACTGGAGTAACACATGAGCGACGTGCAGCACCATCGGCTGATTATTCTGGGTTCCGGCCCGGCGGGTTACACTGCGGCTGTGTATGCCGCCCGTGCCAACCTCAAGCCGGTTGTGATCACCGGCATCCAGCCTGGCGGCCAGCTCACCACCACCACCGAAGTGGATAACTGGCCCGGTGATGTGGAAGGCCTGCAGGGGCCGGACCTGATGGTGCGCATGCAGCAGCACGCCGAGCGTTTCGATACGGAAATGGTCTACGACCATATCAACGACGTGGATCTCAAGCAGCGCCCGATCGTCCTCAAGGGCGACAACGGCACCTACACCTGTGACGCGCTGATCATCGCCACCGGCGCCACCGCCATGTACCTGGGGCTGGAGTCCGAAGAAGCCTTTATGGGCAAAGGCGTGTCTGCCTGCGCGACCTGTGACGGTTTTTTCTATAAGGGCCAGAAGGTGGCGGTAATCGGTGGCGGCAACACGGCTGTCGAAGAAGCACTGTACCTGTCCCACATTGCCGAACATGTGACCCTGGTACACCGTCGTGACAGCCTGCGAGCGGAAAAAATCCTGCAGGACAAGCTGCTTGCCAAAGACAACATTTCCGTGGAATGGGACCACACCCTGGAAGAAGTGCTTGGCGATGACAGCGGTGTCACCGGCATGCGCATCAAGTCCACCAAGGGTGAAGACAGCAAAGACCTTGAACTGCAAGGTGTCTTCATTGCCATCGGTCACAAGCCGAACACGGATATCTTCGCCGGCCAGCTGGACATGAAAGACGGCTACATCAAGATCGCCAGCGGCACCGAAGGCAACGCCACCGCCACCAGCGTGGAAGGGGTATTTGCGGCCGGCGACGTGGCGGACCATATCTACCGCCAGGCAGTGACCTCCGCTGGCGCTGGCTGCATGGCCGCGCTGGACGCCGAGCGTTTCCTGGACAACCTGAACGACTGATAGACCGGAGGGCCACCACATGGTGCCATGGCTGGAACCCGGGGATCCCTTCCCTGATACCCGGCTCGCCCTCACCGACCCGGACGGCCTGCTGGCTGCCGGGTCGGATCTTCACCCCCAGACCCTTTTACGGGCGTATTCCGCCGGCATCTTCCCCTGGTACAACGCCGACACCCAGCCCATCCTCTGGTGGAGCCCGGCACCGCGCTGCGTGATCCGGCTGGACCAGTTACATGTCAGCCGCAGCCTGTCCCGACATCTCCGCCAGGCGGATTTCACCATTACTTTTGACCGCGACTTCGAAGCAGTCATGCGCACCTGCGCAGCCCCCCGCCAGGGCGAACCGGGCACCTGGATCAACGAAGAAATGATCGCGGCTTATTGCCAACTGCATCAGCAAGGTTATGCCCACAGCGTAGAAATCCGGCAAAACGGGTCGCTGGCCGGCTGCCTCTATGGCGTTCAGCTTGGCCAGATGTTCTTTGGTGAATCCATGGCTTCCCCGCAGCGCAACGGCTCCAAGGTGGCACTGGTGGCACTACGCAACCTGGCCCGTGCACTGGATATCCGCCTGCTTGATGCCCAGATCGAGAACCCTCACCTCATGTCCATGGGGGCACAGATGATCGACCGTGACGACTTTGAAACCTGCCTTGAGGACTGGGTGCCAGCCCAGCCAGTGCCCACCCCCTGGCCAGACCGTCCGTTTGACTGGGCCGCACTGCAAGCCGAATGTGAGGCTTTTTAGCCCTCCTGCCCTGGGCTACACTTACACCATGACTGACTTGTCCACGCTGCGCTTTTTTCGCACACCCGCCCATAGCTGCAGCTACCTGGAAGACCGCCAGGCGTCTACCCTGTTTGTGGACCCCCAGGCCCAGCTGTCACCAGAGCTCTATAGCGAACTGAGCTTGCTGGGGTTTCGCCGCAGCGGCAATTATCTCTATCGCCCCCACTGCGACAGCTGTAATGCCTGCATTCCGGCCCGGGTGCGAGTGGATGACTTCCACCCTCGCCGCCGCCATCGTCGCATCCTCAAAAACAACGCCGATCTGGCAGTGAACCGCGAGCCCGCCCGTTTCAGTCGCGAGCTATACGCGCTTTATGCGGCCTACATTAATGACCGCCATGGCGATGGCGACATGTATCCGCCTTCGGAAGAGCAGTTCACCAATTTTCTTACCTGCGAATGGGCAGACACCCATTTCTACGGGTTTCGCCAGCAAG
Source organism: Alcanivorax sp. HI0044 (assembly GCF_001634945.1). NCBI lineage: Bacteria > Pseudomonadati > Pseudomonadota > Gammaproteobacteria > Oceanospirillales > Alcanivoracaceae > Alcanivorax > Alcanivorax sp. HI0044. The sequence continues at coordinate 5,914 of NZ_LWEZ01001516.1, read as the reverse complement.
GCAAGCTGGTCGCCGTAGCCGTCACCGACCAGCTCAATGATGGCCTCTCCGCAGTGTACACCTTCTTTGACCCCACATTGCCTGAGCGCAGCCTGGGGGTCATGGCGTTGCTATGGCAAATCGAACAATGCCAACGATTACAACTTCCCTACCTGTATCTGGGCTACTGGATCCGTCAATGCCAGAAAATGAGCTACAAAAGCCAGTATCAGCCCCTGGAAATTCTCGCCAGCGGGAGCTGGAAAGAGCACACCGCCCCCAGTAATTCCGGGGGTTAAGCCCTCGACCCAAGCCTTTTTCCAACTTCTTTTGCAGCCAAGGCCCTTTTACGGCACAATTGCGCGTCGCTAATAGCCGGTAACCCAAGGTATTTGTTGGATGGCGAAAGAAGAGCAAATCGAACTCGAAGGTGTCATCGTTGATACCCTGCCCAACACGATGTTTCGTGTGAAGCTGGACAACGGTCATGTAATTACGGCCCATATCTCCGGGAAGATGCGTAAGTTCTATATCCGCATCCTCACAGGGGATCGTGTAAAAGTGGAAATGTCTCCCTATGACCTCACCAAGGGACGCATCACTTTCCGGATGAAATAACCCGGAACGGCTCCGGCCGAATACACCCACAAAAAAACCCGGCATTGCCGGGTTTTTTTGTTGTCTGTGCGTTGATGGAAAACGAGCGGAGCGCCTTTCGTAAAAGAAAGGCGCCCGCCACTTCTGTTTACGCGGGCTCCGCTGTGGCCGCTTCCACGGAAAGCACCAGCTCCCCGTCTTTTTCGGTGATATTGACCTGCCCACCGGCACCCGCCAATTCGCCAAACAGCAGTTTCTCTGCCAACGGTTTCTTGATTTTTTCCTGGAGCAGACGCGCCATGGGCCGGGCGCCCATATCCTTGTCGTAGCCCTTCTCGGCCAACCAGTTACGGGCCGCATCATCCACATTCAGCACCACACCGCGCTCATCAAGCTGGGCCTGCAGTTCCACCAGGAACTTGTCGACCACACCCAGAATCACCTTACTGGTCAGCGGCAGGAACTGAATGGTGCCATCCAGACGGTTACGGAATTCCGGCGTGAAGACCTTTTTGAGCATTTCCATGCCGTCGGTGCTGTTGTCCTGCTCGGTAAAGCCGATAGAACGCTTGTTCAGCACTTCCGCGCCGGCGTTGGTGGTCATGATCAGGATCACATTGCGGAAGTCCGCCTTGCGGCCGTTGTTATCGGTCAGCGTGGCATTGTCCATCACCTGCAACAGGATATTGAACACTTCCGGATGCGCCTTCTCGATTTCATCCAGCAACAGCACACAGTGCGGCGTCTTGGTAATGGCTTCGGTAAGCAAACCGCCCTGATCGAAGCCCACATAGCCGGGAGGCGCGCCAATCAGGCGGCTCACGGTGTGTCGCTCCATGTACTCGGACATATCGAAGCGCACCAGTTCCACGCCCAGTGCCCGGGCCAGCTGACGGCTCACTTCCGTTTTACCCACCCCGGTGGGGCCAGCAAACATAAAGCTGCCAATGGGCTTGTGCTCGCCCTTGAGGCCCGCACGGGACAGCTTGATCGCCGCCGAAATGGTGTCGATGGCCTCATCCTGGCCGAATACGGTCATTTTCAGGTCGCGCTCAAGGTTACGCAGCAGCTCCTTGTCGGAGGACGACACCTGCTTGGGAGGAATTCGGGCAATCTTGGCCACCATGTCCTCCACGTCGGTTTCCTCAATGGTGTGCTTGCGCAGGTCTTCCGGGCGCAGGCGCTGCCAGGCACCGACTTCGTCAATCACGTCGATGGCCTTGTCGGGCAGGTAACGATCGTTGATGTAGCGGGCACTCAGCTCTGCAGCGGCTTTCAGGGCCGCATCCGTGTAGCTCACGTCATGGTGAGCCTCAAAACGGCTTTTCAGCCCCTTGAGAATCCCCACGGTGTCTTCCACGGACGGCTCAACCACATCGATTTTCTGGAAGCGACGTGACAGGGCCCGGTCCTTCTCGAACACGCCCCGGTATTCCTGGAACGTGGTGGACCCCATGCATTTCAGCTCACCGGAGGCCAGCAGCGGCTTAAGCAGATTGGAGGCATCCATTACCCCGCCGGAGGCCGCACCGGCTCCGATGATGGTGTGAATTTCATCGATAAAGAGAATCGAGTTGGGCTCTTTCTTCAGTTCTGCCAGCAGGGTTTTCAGGCGTTTCTCGAAATCGCCCCGGTACTTGGTACCGGCCAGCAGCGCGCCCAGATCCAATGAATACACCACCGCATCCAGCAACGGCTCGGGCACCTGCCCTTCCACGATCATACGAGCCAGCCCTTCGGCAATGGCGGTTTTACCGACACCGGGCTCACCCACCAGCAAGGGGTTGTTCTTGCGGCGACGGCATAGAATCTGCGCCGCCCGCTCAATCTCGAATGCGCGCCCCACCAGCGGATCAATACGATCCTCACGGGCCATTTCGTTCAGGTTGGTGGCGTAATTGTCCAGCGCGCTGGCCGGGGCGCCTTCCGCGCCCGCTTCCATGTCCTGCTCGGTCTCGATGGACGGCTCTGCATCCTGAATCTGGGAAATACCGTGGGCAATAAAGTTAACGATATCCAGGCGGTGAATGTCCTGACAGTTAAGAAAATAGACTGCCTGGCTTTCCTGTTCGTTGAAGATGGCCACCAGCACATTGGCCCCGGTCACTTCCTTCTTGCCGGAAGACTGCACACTGAATACCGCACGCTGCAACACCCGCTGAAAGCCCAGTGTGGGCTGGGTGTCGCGCTCCGGATCGGTATCCGGTAACAGCGGTGTTGAGTCCTCGATAAACTGGGATAACGCATCACGCAATTCATCCAGGTCTGCGGCACAGGCACGCAGGACCTCGACGGCCGCCTCGTTATCCAGCAGCGCCAGCAGCAAATGCTCCACGGTCATAAACTCATGACGGTGGCCACGTGCGTGGCGAAACGCCTCGTTAAGCGTCATTTCAAGTTCTTTGCTGAGCATAAGGCTACCTCACTGCATGGGCCCGCAAGGGCATCAGGCCTGTTCCACCTGACACATCAGCGGATGCTGATTCTCCCGGGCGTATTCCACCACTTGCGTGGCTTTTGTTTCGGCTATGTCCTGGGGATACACCCCGCACACCGCCTTTCCTTCAGTGTGCACGGTGAGCATGACACGGGTGGCCTGCTCACGGCCCAGATTGAAGAAGTCTTCCAGTATCTCTACCACAAAATCCATCGGCGTGTAGTCATCATTCAACATCAACACCTTGTACATGGATGGCGGTTTCAGCTTCGGCTTGGCCTCTTCCACGGCCATATCACCGTGTCGGTCCGGGTCTGAGGGGGAATCTGCCGGCCCACAACGTAGCGCGCCTGTTTCGTCAATCATTACCGGATGCCAATCTTGTTGATGCCAATTCATAAAGCCTCAAAACCGTTGTAACCCTGCTGGCGTCAGCAGGCAATGAAGAAATGATGGGTGGTCGGTGTTTTTTCAATCCCCCGCAGCAAATCAATTCACCGGGATGATTTCACGGGGTTGACACCCTGCTGTGCATGTTTAAAAGTTGCACAATAGACTCAGGTGCCAGTTTACCGCAGCCGGCAGCCCGAGGATAAAAATAAACATAATCGCCATTGGATAGGCAGAGGGAAGGACCATGGCAACGGGACGAGTAAAGTGGTTTAACAACGCCAAGGGCTACGGTTTTGTACGCCCGGACGAAGGGGGCGAAGATTTGTTCGTCCACTATTCCTACATTCAGATGGACGGCTATAAAAGCCTGAAAGCCGGGCAACCCGTGGAGTACGAGGTGCAACCGGCCAACAAGGGCTTCCATGCCGTCAACCTGCGCGCCAACGAAGAAGCCAGTAACGAAGAAGACGTCGCTGAAGATCAGACGACACCCTCCTGACCCTTCCCTGCCCGGCTGGCTCATACTGCAAGCCAGCTATTGAGCCCGTCGGGCGCCTCAGGCGCCCATATGCTCAATCACCGCATTCCCAAACTCTGAGCAGGTCAACAGTGTCGCGTCCGGCATCAGTCGCTCGAAGTCGTAGGTCACCGTTTTCGCTGCAATCGCGCCTTCCACGCCGTTGATGATCCGATCAGCCGCATCGCTCCACCCCATGTGGCGCAGCATCATTTCCGCAGACAGGATCAGTGAACCAGGGTTGACCTTGTCCTGCCCGGCGTACTTGGGCGCGGTGCCATGGGTGGCCTCGAACAGCGACACGGAACCACCAATATTGGCCCCCGGCGCAATACCAATCCCGCCGACTTCCGCTGCCAGCGCATCGGAAATGTAGTCGCCGTTCAGATTCAGGGTGGCAATCACGCTGTAATCCGCCGGGCGCATCAGGATCTGCTGCAGGAACGCATCGGCGATCACATCCTTGATGATGATTTCCTTGCCGGTATTGGGATTCTTCATGGTCATCCAGGGTCCGCCATCCAGCAATTCAGCGCCAAAACGCTCGCCGGCAAGCTGATAGCCCCAATCCTTAAAGGCGCCCTCGGTGTACTTCATGATGTTACCTTTGTGCACCAGGGTAACCGAATCCTTGTCGTTATCGATGGCGTACTGGATCGCCTTGCGCACCAGCCGCTGGGTCCCTTCGCGGGACACCGGCTTGACGCCGATCCCGCAGCCTTCCGGGAAGCGAATCTGGGTAACCCCCATTTCCTCACGCAGGAAACGGATCAGTTTGGTGGCTTCCGGGCTGTCCGCCGCCCACTCAATACCCGCATAAATATCTTCCGAGTTCTCACGAAAGATGATCATGTCGGTAAGTTCGGGATGAACAACAGGGCTGGGAACCCCTTCAAAATAGCGCACCGGGCGCATACAGGTGTACAGGTCGAGCTCCTGGCGCAGGGACACGTTAAGGGAACGGATGCCGCCGCCCACCGGAGTGGTCAATGGGCCCTTGATGCCCACGGTGAATTCCCGCAGGGCTTCCAGGGTTTCCTCCGGGAGCCAGACATCCGGCCCGTACACGACGGTAGCCTTTTCCCCGGCGTAAACTTCCATCCAGGTAATACCACGCTTGGTGCCGTAGGCTTTCTCGATGGCGGCGTTAACCACCTTGATCATCACTGGTGAAATGTCGACACCAATGCCATCCCCTTCGATATAAGGAATAATCGGATGATTGGGGACATTCAGGGACAGGTCCGCATTAACCGTGATTTTGTCACCGTCTGCAGGAACCGTGATCTTTTGGTATCCCATCTACACTTCTCCCTCTGAATAAAAGCGAATTCGGCCTCTACTCGCGAGTATAGCATCGAGCCAAAGTCAGGGTGGAGCATCGGTTTGGCACTTGAGAGATTGACTGCAAGGGACGTGGGGAACGGGGAACGCCCGGCCACGGGGATCGGCGGCAAGGGTCGCTGAAACGCCTTACCGGGCAAGCCCTGAAGCACACATCTGCTGTGCCTTGTGACCAGGAGAAACACTCCCTCCAAGGCCACATGACTCAACAGCTGTACGCTTCACCAGGTCAGGCAAAGCCTGGCTAGAGCTTCTCGAGTATGCCGTTAAAGGTTGCACTGGGCCGCATAGCGGCCGAAGCCTTGCTGAAATCGGGATTATAGTAACCGCCGATATCAATGGGCGAGCCTTGCACGGCCACCATTTCGTTGACGATTGTCTCTTCGTTTTCCGTCAGCGAAGCGGCAATAGCCGTGAAGGTTTCCTTCAGCTCTGCGTCCTCATCCTGTGCGGCCAGCGCCTGGGCCCAATACATGGCCACATAGAAATGGCTCACCCGGTTATCCGGCTGGCCGACTTTCCGTGACGGTGACTTGTTCTGCTCCAGATACTGCTCATTGGCCTTGTCCAGAGCGGCTGCGATCACCTTGGCCTTGTTGTTGCCATACTTCTCGCCCAGCTCCTGAATGGAAACCGACAGCGCCAGG
>NZ_LWEZ01001515.1:0-704 GCF_001634945.1 Alcanivorax sp. HI0044 | reverse complement strand
TGTGGCTGATGTGGGAAAGTGATCTGGAAGACCTGCCCACCTATCCAGCCCGGGTGGACGCCAATTTCGCCGCCGCCATCGTTTACGGGCGCTGGCTGATTGGCCAGGAGCTGAACCCGGCACGCATTCTTTTCAAACACGCCCCCCAGGGCGACGAAGCCGAGTACCAGCGCATCTTCCGTTGCGACGTCACTTTCAGTCAGCCGGAAAATGCCATTGTGCTACCCGGCCATCTGCTGGATTTGCCCCTGCGCGATGCCGACCCGGAAGTGCACAAGGTGGCTCGCTCACGCATGCAACGGGCTGTCACCCAGTACCACGCCCGCGACAACCTGCTGGAACAGGTGCGCCTGGAAATCCAGAAACGCCTGCAACAAGGCGTCCCGCAGCTGGAGCCCATCGCCGATCAGCTGGGTGTCAAACCCTGGACCCTGCGTCGACAGCTACGGGCCGAAAACACGGATTTTTCCAGCCTGCTGGAAGATGAGCGCCGCCGCCTTGCCTGCGACTGGCTGCTGCACAGCGAACGTTCCGTTAATCAGATCGCCCTGGATTTGGGCTATTCCGAACAAAGCGCGTTCAACCGTGCCTTTAAACGCTGGTTTGAGATGACGCCGGTGCAGTACCGCGATAGTCAGGGCAATCAAACCTTCAACGACTGAGCCCCCGCCACTGACGTTTGCACTGGCCCAGCGTCAGCCCCT
>NZ_LWEZ01001514.1:0-633 GCF_001634945.1 Alcanivorax sp. HI0044 | reverse complement strand
TATCGGCAAGCCGGTCCAGTTGCTGCTCCCGGTGAGCGGCATAATCTACGCCGCGATTATCGTGCAGACCGGCCCAGGCAAGGATGGCGTTGCCACTGTCTGCCAAATCAAACAAACCGTGCAGGTAACACCCCATCACCTGGCCATCCTCACTCATGGCCCCATCGTATCGGTCACCCAGCATCAGCATGGGGCGGCTCAGCGCCTCTCCGCGGGTAATACCGTTATGAATCTCGTAACCTTGAACAGGCGAATCTGAGGCCAGCAGTTTCCCCTTTGTGTTGGCAAGCTGTTTGCCCGCTATCAACTCGGTGCTCATGGCCAGCCAGCCCAGCCCCTGGCTGCTACCGGGGTGACTCTCCAGCCCCTGAGGGTCATCAATCCGCTCGCCGAGCATCTGAAATCCCCCGCAAATACCCAGCACCTTGCCGCCGTAACGCAAGTGCTTTTCGATCTGCTTGTCCCAGCCTTGTTCGCGCAGGAAGGCCAGGTCCGCACGGGTGGCCTTGCTGCCCGGGAGAATCACCAGATCCGCCTGCGGCCAGGCTTCCCCCATCCTGACGAAGCGCAGGTTCACACTGGGATGCAGTCGCAGGGGATCGAAATCGTTATGGTTGCTCATGCGCGGCAACA
>NZ_LWEZ01001513.1:0-1409 GCF_001634945.1 Alcanivorax sp. HI0044 | reverse complement strand
AGGGAGGGGGGGCCTAGTCAGCCCTTGAGATGCTTTCCTGCAATATCGTCATGTCCATATGGCGCTCCACCATATCGGCAAGCCGGTCCAGTTGCTGCTCCCGGTGAGCGGCATAATCTACGCCGCGATTATCGTGCAGACCGGCCCAGGCAAGGATGGCGTTGCCACTGTCTGCCAAATCAAACAAACCGTGCAGGTAACACCCCATCACCTGGCCATCCTCACTCATGGCCCCATCGTATCGGTCACCCAGCATCAGCATGGGGCGGCTCAGCGCCTCTCCGCGGGTAATACCGTTATGAATCTCGTAACCTTGAACAGGCGAATCTGAGGCCAGCAGTTTCCCCTTTGTGTTGGCAAGCTGTTTGCCCGCTATCAACTCGGTGCTCATGGCCAGCCAGCCCAGCCCCTGGCTGCTACCGGGGTGACTCTCCAGCCCCTGAGGGTCATCAATCCGCTCGCCGAGCATCTGAAATCCCCCGCAAATACCCAGCACCTTGCCGCCGTAACGCAAGTGCTTTTCGATCTGCTTGTCCCAGCCTTGTTCGCGCAGGAAGGCCAGGTCCGCACGGGTGGCCTTGCTGCCCGGGAGAATCACCAGATCCGCCTGCGGCCAGGCTTCCCCCATCCTGACGAAGCGCAGGTTCACACTGGGATGCAGTCGCAGGGGATCGAAATCGTTATGGTTGCTCATGCGCGGCAACAGCGGCACCACCACATTGAGTGCATCGCTTTCGTGTTCGCCCTGCTCATCCACCGCATCTTCCGCATCCAGGGTAAGGCCATGCAGATAGGGCAGCACGCCAAACACGGGTTTACCGGTGCGATCTTCAAGCCAGTCAAGCCCGCTCTGCAGCAAGGAAAGGTCGCCACGGAAACGGTTGATGACAAACCCCAGGGTGCGTTTCTGTTCGCTGTCGGAAAGCAAATCCAGCGTACCGGTGAGATGGGCAAAGACACCGCCGCGATCGATATCGGCAACCAGAATAACCGGGCAATCCACCATCTCGGCAAAGCCCATATTGGCAATATCATTCTCGCGCAGATTGATTTCCGCCGGGCTGCCTGCGCCTTCCACGATGACCACATCGTAGCGGGAAGTGAGCGCCTGCCAGGCCGCCAGCACCGCTTCACTGGCGGTCTTTTTGTAGGCGTGATAATCCAGCGCCTGCATATTGCCCAGCACCTTGCCACGAATAATCACCTGCGCGCCCATATCTGTTTGCGGCTTGAGCAACACCGGATTCATGTCACTGTGCGGCTCAACACCACAGGCCAGCGCCTGCAAGGCCGTAGAACGACCAATCTCCCCACCGTCCACGGTCACCGCACTGTTCAATGCCATGTTTTGCGGCTTGAATGGCGCCACTGAATATCCTCGCTGCGCAAACCACCGACACAACGCCGCC
>NZ_LWEZ01001512.1:0-996 GCF_001634945.1 Alcanivorax sp. HI0044 | reverse complement strand
TGGAACACCCGTATCTGCTGAAGCTGGCGGCGCAGGGTGTGGCCATTTCCGGGTTGAACTACAAGGACGAGCTGCCGGCCGCCCGTCAATATCTGGCTAACCTGGGTAACCCCTTCACCCATGTAATTGTGGATGCCGATGGCCAGCTGGGACTGGATCTGGGGGTCTATGGGGCCCCGGAAACTTTCCTGATTAACCCGGCGGGGGAGATCGTGTTGCGCCACGCGGGGGATTTGAATGCCCGCGTCTGGGAAGAAAAATTTGTTCCTTTATTGCCTACACAGTCGCCAGCGACGGGGCAGGGTGAGGGAGAAGAATAATGCTGCGTATGGTGTTGCTGCTGATGCTGTCCATGCCGGCTTTGGCCGCCATTGATGTCTATCAGTTCGATAATGAACAACAGGAACAGCGTTTTCGTATCCTGTCTGAGGAACTGCGTTGCCCGAAATGCCAGAACCAGAGCATTGCGGATTCCGATGCCGGCATTGCCCAGGATATGCGAACGCGAGTGCATACCATGATCCTGGAAGGCAAAAGCGATGAGGACATCGTCGACTATTTTGTCTCTCGTTATGGTGACTTTGTCAGCTATCGCCCGCCGGTGAATGCCGGTACCTCCATTTTGTGGCTGGGCCCCATTTTGTTGTTATTGGGTGGCGGCGTAGTGATCGCTATGTTGCTGCGTAACGCCAGCCGTAAAGCGGCAGCAGAAGATGAGAGATCCCAGGGTAAAGAACCGGAAGAGGGCACGAAATGATGTTGTGGTTGATGGCGCTGGTTCTGTTGCTGGTGATGGCTGCGGTGCTGTGGATGATGTGGCGCCGAGAAGGGCGCAAAGCCGGCAAGAACATGACGGGCGCGATAGGTATTCCCCTGGTGATGGTGGTTCTGGCCGGCGCCGGTTACGGGTTTATCGGTCTTAACGAGCACACCAGCACCTGGTTGGGACATAAACAGGAATACGGTGAGGTGGCGCGGCAAATTATCGCCGGGCAA
>NZ_LWEZ01001511.1:0-1089 GCF_001634945.1 Alcanivorax sp. HI0044 | reverse complement strand
AGCTGTCGTCCAGTGCCAGTGGCAGGGTCAGTGAGCGAAAGCCCAGGCTGTCCATATGCTGGCAATGAATGTTGTGGCCCTGCGGGTCGGCCCCGTACAGGTAATCGATGTGCAGCACGGGTTTGCCGGCTTCAATAAACGGGGTCAGCAGATGACATTCCTGCCATTGGTGACAGGATTCATTCACCGCGAAGTCGGCGTGATCAACCAGGTCTTCAACTTGCTCCAAATCGTTCTTTAGTGATACGGCCAGGCCGTGGTCGTGAGCGGTGTCGAACAGGAAGCGGTTGTAGTCCAGCTGGCTGTTATAGCTCAGCGGGAAACCGGTGCGGTTGCTGTAGCCATCCACATTGTCCGGGTCCACCCCGTCACAGCCTTTGCTGGCGGCCAGGGCAATGCGATCAGACATGATCGCGCGGACATTGATTGAGCGGGTATCGAGCCAGCGTTCCCCGGGCCAGTTACCCAGGCGCCGGCCTTTGTCGGCAGCGGTAAAACGGCTCTTGTCCTCGCGCCAGTTTTCGAAAGTACCGGCGGAAAAATAGCAGATCACTCGGCGGCCACTGGCGTGCAAGTCGTCGATCACATTCTGGGGTGTGTCGAACAGGTCCAGCACATAGAGGTCAGCGGTATAACCGGTGTTGATCGGACCCTGGAGCTGAATTTGCCAGCTCACATCTATATCGGGCTGATACCAGCTTCCTTCGGGAGGCGGGGGCGTGACAGGAAGCAAGGAAGAAACCAGCGCAGAGATGAGAGGAAGGGACGCAGCCATGAAGTCGAATCCTGATGGAGTTCTTTTCGATGGTAGGCGTTTTTTGACGTTGGGAATGTGAGTATATGCAGGTGTTTATGTAAGAAATAACGCCGGGACTGTAAGTCCCGGCGTACGCAGAAATGCTTAACTGCGTTGCTTATTGCGGGGTACGGATCACCAGCAGCCGTTCTTCGGTCATGTCGTTGATGGCCCAGCGGATGCCTTCGCGGCCCAGGCCGGAATCCTTCACGCCGCCGTAGGGCATGTTGTCCACGCGCCAGCTGGGCACGTCGCCGATCACTACGCCGCCCACTTCCAGTTCGTCCCAGGCT
>NZ_LWEZ01001510.1:0-1098 GCF_001634945.1 Alcanivorax sp. HI0044 | reverse complement strand
GGCACCCAGCACCGTAATGGTGTAGCCCAGGGCGTAGAGCAACAAAATGGCCTTGTACTGCTTCATGCCGGAGAGAAAAACGGTGGCAATCCAGATATTGCTCAACACCACAAAACAGGCGATCAGCAACACCCGGAACAGCACACTCTGCCCGGGAAACAGGAACATGGCCGCCGGCAACGCCAGCAGACCGGAGATAACCGTCACCAGCACTGTAACGCCACCAAAATTGGGCAGAATCAGGTCTTCACGGTTTTCAAACGAACGGTCCGCACAGAAGCGGGTAAAGGCCAGCTGCACAATGCCGGTGAGAATCAGGCTGATGGCAATCAAATAGGTCACGGTAATCTGGAACTGTGTCACCGAGGCATCCGGCACCACCATCCCCAGGCTGAAGATACCGATAATCAGAATGCCGATGATCGATAACACCCAGGGGCCGGAACTGATTACACCGGCATAGGCATAGGCCCGGATCAGGCCCAGCAAGGTGTCCTTGCGCAACAATCGACGCAGTTCAAAACCAATGCCGGCCATTAGTGGCGTCCCTCCCGGCGACGATTGTTGTTTTCTTGCGGGCTGGCTGCGTCCGTGTCCCTCACCAGCGACTGGTACAGGTCACGGTAGGCGCCAAACATCATGTCCTGGGTGTACAGGTTCTCCACCCGGCGAATGCCTGCCTGCTGCGCCTGGTGCCAGGCATCCCTATCTTTCAATAGCGAGGCAACCGCATTGCCCAACGCTTCCGGGTCGGCAATGCCCACCACTTCGCCGGCTTTTCCATAGGCCCGATCGGCTTCGCCCAGGCCTTCAATCAGCTGACGGCAAGACCCCACATCCGTGGAAACGGCCGGCACCCCGGCGGCAAAGCCTTCCAGCAACACCAGCGGTAACGCCTCACTGATGGAACTGAGCACGATCACCCCCACTTTGGGTAGCAGCTCATCAATTTTCTGGAACCCCAGAAACTTCACATTTTTTTCCAGCCCCAGACTGGCCACCAGGCCGTGGCACTCCTTGGCGTATTCCTTATCTTCATCTTCCGGGCCGGCAATCCAGCCTTCCGCGTCTGGCAATACATTGACCAGGGTCCGCATG
>NZ_LWEZ01001509.1:0-2209 GCF_001634945.1 Alcanivorax sp. HI0044 | reverse complement strand
CGGCAACAAGAGCGAATGCCTTGAGCATATCAATCAGACCTGGACAGACCAGCGTCCACGCCGCCTGCGGGATGCGCAAGCGTCCTGATTCTTTCTCTTGCGTCTGCATTAACGGCAAGGAGCTGACATGACCGGGTCTGTCATCGAGAACGCGCGCACGGGGTCCGGCTGGACCCCGCTTTCCTCTTCCCAGCAACGCCTGTGGCTATTTACACGGCTTTCACCGCACAGCACCGCCTATAACCTGGGTGGCATGCTGTGGCTGGACGGTGAGCTGAATCCTGAAGCCCTTGAGCAGACCATGAATTACGTGGTGGCACGGCAGGATATTGTGCGCGTGCAATTTGCCGAACGGGATGGCCAGGGTTGGCAACGGATTACGCCGCACGTGGACAGGGCCTTGCAGGTCGAGGATGTCAGCAACGAGGCAGACCCGGAAGCGGAAGCCTACCGGTTGGGGCGCGAGCACAACGCGAAACCGTTTGATCTGGAAACCGAATCGCTGTTGCGTTACCGGCTGGTCAGGCTGAGCGAGCAACGGCATGCGCTGCTGATCTCGTTGCATCATATTGTCGGCGACGCCTGGTCATTGGGCGTGTTCATGCAGGAGTTTCTGTTTGCCTATAGTGCCTTGCGTGACGGGCTGACACCGAACCTGCCGCCGCTGCAGAATAGCTATCTGGATCTGGTCGAAACGGAAGCTGAATGGCTTTCCGGTGACGATGCACAGGCGCAGCGGGATCACTGGATCGACACCCTGCAGCATGAGGGCGAGCCCCTGGCTTTGCCTCGTCTGTCACAACCGTCCGGTGCCTCCAGTCGTGCCTGTTTTCAGGACTTCTCCCTGTCTGCAAAGCAGACGCAAACCCTGAAAGATTTTGCCAGGGCGCAGGGCGTCAGCCGTTTCACTGTATTGCTTGCCGTGTTGCAGTATCTGTTGTTTCGGGTATCGGGGCAGCCGCAGATTCGCGTTGGCGTACCCAGTGCCAACCGTAAAGGCAGTAATCAGTTTCTGGTGGGTTTTTTTGTCAACAACCTGGTGGTGCAGGGGCATGTTTCCCCTGAGCTGTCCGTCAGCGACTGGATTGCACAGATCCACAGTGCCTTGAACGATGCCAAAAAAAATCGCGATATTCCCTTTGAGAAAATTGTCGATGCCTTGAGTGATTCCCGCAGCTCGGGCAGTCACCCCTTGTTCCAGGTGGCGTTCAATTATCGCCAACAGGGCAAAGGGCTGAGCCTGAACCTGGGCAACCTGATGGCGCGGGTAGAAGACCTGCCCGTAACGGAAACCCCGTTTGATCTGGTGCTGGATGCCTGGCCGGATGAGCACGATGGCCTGACGTTAAGGCTGGTCCACGGGGACGGCATTCTTGATAGTGCCTTTGCCGGGAAAATGGTGGTGGCGTTTGAGCAGGTGCTGGACCAGTGGTTGCAGTCGCCAGCGTTGCCACTCACCGAGAGTGCGGCGCTGGTGCCGGATGACCAGACCATGCTGGAGCGTTGGGAGCGGGGGGGCGGCCAGTGGCAAGCGCATAGTTTTGTCTCTTTGTTTTCACAGCAGGCTGCGAGACAGGGCGATGCCATTGCGCTGGTGCACGGGGATACCCGCGTGTCGTTTGCTGAATTGGAAGCACGTTCCAATCAATTGGCCCGTTATCTGATCGCCCAGGGTGTAAAACCGGATGACGTGATTGGTGTGTCCTTCGAGCGTGGCGTCACCATGGTGGAAGCCTTTCTCGCCGTGATGAAAGCGGGCGGCGCCTTTTTGCCGCTGGATCCGGCTTATCCTGCGGACCGTTTGCGCTACATGCTGGAAGACAGCGGCACAGAAATTTTGCTCACTGAATCGGGCCTGGTTCCTTCGCTGCCAAGCGTGGAAACGGTGACAGCGATTGCGGTGGATACGTTGCCACTGGATGTTTTTTCTGCCCAAGCTGTTGACAACGAACCGCACCCGGACCAGCTCGCCTATGTGATCTATACCTCCGGTTCCACCGGCAAACCCAAAGGCGTGTCGCTGACCCATGCCGGTCTCTCCATGCATGTGCAGACCATCGGTGAGCGCTATGGCATGACCCCGGATGATGTGGAGCTGCAGTTCGCCTCCATCAGTTTCGATGGAGCGGTAGAGCGCTGGACGGTGCCGTTGGCCTTTGGTTCGCGGGTGGTGATTCGTGACCAGCAACTGTGGAGCGCGGAACAATGC
>NZ_LWEZ01001508.1:0-1213 GCF_001634945.1 Alcanivorax sp. HI0044 | reverse complement strand
TACGTCTACTGCCGAGAACACCACCACGGTTATCGAGCCGGCAGAAACCGAAAGTGATATCGATCAGGATGGCATGCCGGACAGCAGTGATGATGATATTGATGGCGATGGCCTGCTCAATGAACAGGACAGTGCTCCCTATAATCCGGACCGCGACGGTGATGGTGTTGTCGATGGTGAAGATGCCTTCCCGGATGATCCGGCCGAAATCACAGACAGTGATAGCGACGGTGTTGGCGATAACAGCGACGCTTTTCCCCAGGACCCCAGCGAGACAGTAGATTCCGACGGTGATGGTGTTGGGGATAACGGTGATGCTTTCCCACAAGACCCATCCGAGTCACTGGATAGTGATGAAGATGGCGTCGGCGATAATATGGACGCGTTTCCGAATGACCCCACCGAAACCGTGGATAGCGATAACGATGGTGTCGGCGACAATGGCGATGTGTTCCCGAACGACCCCGAAGAAACCACAGATACGGATGAAGACGGAGTGGGCGACAACGGGGATGCCTTCCCCGAGGATCCCAACGAAACGATTGATTCCGACAATGACGGCGTGGGTGACAACAGCGACGCCTTTCCCAATGACGGTACGGAAACCTCGGATAGCGATGAGGATGGTGTCGGCGATAACAGCGATGTCTTCCCGGACGACCCGGCTGAAACGGTGGATAGCGATGCCGATGGAGTGGGTGACAATGGGGATGCATTCCCCAATGACCCCAACGAAACACTGGACAGCGACGGCGATGGTACCGGGGATAATGCTGACGACTTTCCCAATGATCCGGATGAAGCCGTTGANAGTGATGGGGACGGTGTAGGCGATAACGCGGACGCCTTCCCCAATGACGCGACTGAAAGTGTCGATGCAGATGGTGATGGTTATGGTGCCGATACCGCTGACCCGGACGACGCCGACCCCTGTAATCCGGATCCAAATGCCACGGCCTGTGGAGGCCCCGCGCCCGCCGTCTGGAATGAGTTCAACTGGGATGAAGCCAACTGGCAGTGAGGCCGTTGGTAAAAGCACAAAACCTAATGAGGGTAAGAGACATGAAAAAAGTAATTCTGACAGGCCTCACCGCAGCGGTATTGAGCGCCAATGCCATGGCCGGTGATGTGACTGGCTACACCGCCCCGCTGTCCGGCCAGGCGGCTACCGCGGCTGGTGTCGATGCCAACTTTCAGGCCCTGATCACGGCCA
>NZ_LWEZ01001507.1:0-1561 GCF_001634945.1 Alcanivorax sp. HI0044 | reverse complement strand
TAGAGAATATTGGCAAGCAATCTGTGGACAACTTAGAAGCCAGTAGCCACGCGGGATTCAACCTGTTAATTACCTTGATCTGATCCCCCGCGAATCTGTTTTTGCGCTTGTATATGACCTTCAAGGTCATCAACGGAAATTTTGTTTTCTTTAATGAATCGGTAATACCAGTTCTTCGCTGTTCCTCCAGAGAATCCGGCACCATTACCGGGAAAGTCCATTTCCTTCGCGATGTCATCAAACATACCAGAATCAACGCCCTGCCCCTTGATGCGGCGCTTGAGAACACGATCAAACACCGCCTTCCCGTGACGCCGGTATCTCATCTCGTCAGATGCCCGCTTATTCTTGCGTCCTACCTCCAGCGCATCATCCAGCGTCCTAGCCTCAAAGTCGTGCCAACGCACAATGCCGTTGTATACCGCATCAGCTAGCCAGTCAGGCATCACCAGCCCGTGACGGGCGCAGGCCGCCAAGGCATAAGGCAAGGCGGTTTTGTCGCCGCTTTCGTGCTTCTCCCGGTGTTCCTCAACAATCTGCATGGCCTCGAACTGGCGGCCACTACAGCGTAGATCTAGCAGATCCTCATTGTTCTGGTGTGAATATGCCCAAGCCTCGGCTGCGGTTTTAAATTTCATCCCTCACCCCCAAAAGCCATATCCAGGGCTTTCGCTTTGTGGTCTGGTGACAAGTGCGCATAAACCAGCGTCATTTTAATGTCGGCATGGGTCATCAATTCGCGCACAGTGTTAATGTCCACACCAGCCATAACCAAACGGCTGGCGAATGTGTGGCGCAGGTCGTGGAAACGGAAGTTTTCAATCCCGGCATCTTCCAGAATCGCCGCAAAGCCCTTTTTAACGTCCGTCAGTGGGCCGCCAGTGATTGGGGAATGAAATACCGTCGTGTAATCGCCCCATTGTCGCCTGCATTGCTCCAGCACCGCACAGGCTTCACGGGAAAGCGGTAACACGGCTGGCTCGATTTGCTTGCCTGCCTTACGCCGGGAATGAGACGTCTTGCCGATGATTTTCCGAATCTGCCGCTTTTCCAGATCCACATGATCCCAAGTTAGGCTAAACAGATCGCCACGGCGAAGCCCGGTATTCAGCGCCAGCAGAATCATCGGTTTCAGGTGGTCGGCATAATCCTCAGCCGCAATTACAGGGGAAAGCTCGTAACCTCTCGCCGCCTCCCATGTTCGCTTTCGCATTCTTGCGGCTCTTGCTTCGCGCTCACGGGCACCTAGTGCTTCACGCAACCGCAATTCTTCATCATCAGACAGATAGCGAACCTTGGCCTCGCTGGGCTTGTCTGCCAGTGTCGCCTTAACTCGATATTGGGTTAACTGGTGCGAAGGGATGACCTTTGTCGCCACGGCATGATTCAGCAGGGCTTTCAGGTAAGTCAGCTCCCGGCGCTGGGTTTCCAGTTTGACGCTGGTGCGGTTTCGCCGCCATTTCGCCATATCCAGTTCGGTAATTTCGGCCATGGGCTTGTCTAGTACATGGGCAAAGGCACGCTTGATACTGGCAATGAATGCCTTGTGGCTGGCTATATT
>NZ_LWEZ01001506.1:0-919 GCF_001634945.1 Alcanivorax sp. HI0044 | reverse complement strand
GCAAGTGGGTGAAAGTTGATGGCTGGGATGGCGCCGAAGCGGCCAAAGCCGAGATCATCAAATCTGTCGAAGCTTACGAGAACGCCAAGTAAGTCGACGCGAAACTGGCAGAACAGCGCCAGCGACAAAAGGCCGCGCCCGGGCAACCGGGCGCGGCCTTTCTGTTTTGAGAAGCACGGGCAAGACCTGCGAGTTTCGAAAAGCAAAAACCGAAGCGCCTGGTCTGTAAAGGTTTTGATCTTCGCAACTCGAAACTCGTTACTCGCCTCTCACACCCGCGAGTGTTGCTCCCGGTAGCCCTTCGGAGTCAGGCCACTCCAGCGCTTGAACGCCTTGGAGAAGTTCGCCACATCGTTATAACCAAGGTGGTAGGCCACCTCGCTAATGCTCTTCTCCGCCTTCGCCAACAAACGGCAAGCCTGCCGGTAGCGCTCTTCATCCTGCAATTGGCGATAGCTCAACCCGGCCTGCTGCAAGTGACGTTTCAGGGTGCGGGCAGACACCGCCAGCCGATCCGCCATGCCTTCCAGCGACGGCAACGGCGCCGCATGGTCCTGTAACGCTGTGCGGATACGCTCCGCCATCACGCCCTCTTCTTCGGTGCGCCACTGACGGAACTCCATCTCGCACTGCTCGCGTGCAATCGCTGCCACCTGCGGGTCCGCCAGACGTGGCCGCGCCTCCAGGGCAGACAAGGGAAACACCAGCGCGTCTTCCGACTGATCAAACCGCACCGGCACCCCCACATCCTCCCGCAGCGCCGCCAACCAGGCCGGCGCGGGGCCGCGACGGTGAATCTCCAACCCCTCCGGCAAACTCTCCAACAGCTGTTCGATCATGAACGCCAGCCCCACCAGCATGGCCTCGATAATAAAATCATGGGCTACGCCTAACGGGCGGGTGCTACGCAATTGAAGAT
>NZ_LWEZ01001505.1:0-10001 GCF_001634945.1 Alcanivorax sp. HI0044 | reverse complement strand
GATCCTTGCCCGGGGCCTTGTAGGCGACCAGGTCCACGCTGCCGGGCAGGTCCTGCTGGTGACGCCAGTAGACGACGATGTCCTGGTCCAGGGTGAACGCATTGGCCGGCTGGCCATTGGTGGCCGGGGGCGCGAAGTTGGCGCTTTCGCTGTTTGTTTCTTCTTCACTGCTGGCGGTTGCCGTGCGGTTGTCCAGTTTGACCTGCCATTGCTGCGGGCCCAGTTGCTGGATCTGCGCTTGGGGGTGTTTGGGCAGACGCAGGGCATCCACCGGGTAGCCGCTGCGCAGATTCAGTGTAAAGCTGAAGTGCTCTTCGACGCTGTCGTTGGCGGTCCAGAACGCCAGCTTCTTCTCGTCCACGCCGCCTTCTTCCAGCGGGTACACATAGCGGCCGATGCCGGTATCCACAAAGGCAGGCTGCATGTAGACCAGCCGTACCCGGGTGTCCTGGCCGGCGTGAACCGGTTGCACCAGCACATCAAAGGCCTTGTAGCTGTCCTTTTCGGTGAGCCCGGCCTCGCGGCCGGCGGCTTTTTCCTGTTCGTAGACCTGGCGGGCCTGCTGCTTTTCCAGCACTTCGCCGATTACCGGCTTGCCGTCGATCCATACGGTGAACTCGGCCACGGTGCCGCGCTCGGGGACCGGGAAGCGGTAGTAGGCTTCCAGGTCCTGATCATTGGGGTTGTGGAAGACCTGCTCCACTTCGGTAATGGCGTAGCCGTCTTCCACGTCCACGGTGACGTGTTGCTCGCGGATCTGTAGCGGCGGCAGGCTGCTGTTGGCTGGCGTCATCAGCCCGGCGGCCAGGGCTGGTGTGGTCAGCGCGCTGCTCAGCAGCAAAGCCAGACCGGAAAAAAGGCGGGTCAATCTGTTCCTGAAACCCATGATGATTCTCCTTGTTATGGATCATGGGGTTCGTTTTACGCGTGGTTGTGTGTTTTGTTAAACGCTGTTCATTAACAAGACATGTCGCAAGGTGTTCAATAGGACTCTGATTTGGCAATTACCCGTTATGGGTCAGTTGCTTACGTGTGGCATCGATTAATGCAGCGAAATCCGGGCGGGCGATGACGGCAAGCACCAGTGTGTAGACCCCGTTGAGCAGGGCGAGCAGGGCATCCGCCTGCATCAGGCTGAGGGCGATAACAATCATGGAAACGGCATCCAGGATTCCCAGCAGCATAAACATGCTGGCCTGTACCTTGAGCGCCGCTGTGTCGCCGGAGGGGTCCGCAGGGGTGGCGGTCTGGATCGGTCGGCCGGCAATAGCCCTGGGTGACAGCAGAGCATTACGTAGCGGTCGTGCCACGATCAACATCAGTGCCATGGCGCCCATGGCCGCCATGCGCAGGGTGTCTTGCGGCAGCAGTTCAAGGGATGCGGTGTAGTTCCCGAACCAGACCAGGCCAGCGACCGCGATGCCAATCAGCAAGGGCGCAGAGAGCACCAGAAACCATAAGGTATTGAGGCGCTGTACAGCTGAGGTGGACGCGGGCATAAACACTTTCCTGGGTCATGTTGTGAGAGATGGCGGTGAGCCGGAGCTACCGCAAACAATAAGGTTAAAGCAGGGAAACTAGCAAAGCCCGGGTGGATAAAAAAGTGCCAAATGTTTCTGTCATTCGGCGCCATTCTTTCTGTCGGTTCTAGCGCCCGCTGAATTGAGGGCAAGGAGCAAAAAGAATGACCGCAATGCTGGCAACCAGCCCGTTGGACCATGCTGATCTGAACCGGGTAGGCGACCCCGAGCGCCGGCAGATGCGCCGGGTGCGCAAACTGTTTTCACTGATGATCGGTTCCGATCCGCAGCCCAGTGAAGGGCAGATGCGGGTGATTCGCGAACACATGCTGATGGGCGACACCCTGGCGGACGCGGTCGTGCACATGTACAAGGGCTTGCCGGCAGGTGAGGGGCGCAAGCTGGTGGACCAGGCGCTGGAGCATGGCATCGACAGTGTTGAGAACCCGCCGCAGGCGCTCACCGCACTGTTCAACCAGATCGACCATGAACCGATCTGGCTGGATCGGGAAAAACTGCGCCTGGCCTGTGATGTCTCGCACCGGGTGGGCCTCTCCGGTGAGCTGGTATTGCGAAACCTGTCGTTGATGGGGGGCTATCTGGGCGCCGCTGCGGCCAAGCCGTTGGTGTTCACCGGGCAGCTGGATCGCATGGCGAACCGGCGCCTGGTGGAAACCGGAAAATTCTGGATGGACGTGACCACGCCGGGCGGCATGGAACGTGATCAGGAAGGGTTCAAAAGTGCGGTGAAAGTGCGGCTGATGCATTCCCAGGTGCGCGCCATGTTGCTGCAATCCGATAAGTGGAACATGGCCTGGGGGCACCCTCTGAATCAGTGGGATTCCATGGCGACCATTCTGGAATTTTCAGTGATTTTTCTCACCGGTCTGCGCTCGCTGGGTTTTATTTTCAGCAAAAAAGAACGGGAAGCGGTGGTGCATCTGTGGCGTTATGTCGGCTATCTGATGGGGGTGGAAGAACGGATCCTGCCCACCTGCGAGGCCGATGCCATGCGGGCGTTTTATCAGGTAGTGGCCACGATTTGCGAAAGCCATGACGACACCCGCAAGCTGGGCCAGGCCCTGGCGGGGGCGTCCCTGCAGGATGGTGGTGACGGTTGGGCGGCGAAACGTATGGCGCGGCTGGAGTACACCCTGCGAGCCGGTTACACCCGTTATATTCTGGGCGACGAAGCCGGCGATAAATTGGGCCTGCCGCGCACGGCAGCCAAGTATGTGTGGCCTGCCCAGATTCCCCTGCGTGTGGGGGCTGAACTGGTGCGCAAGAGCGTACCCGGGGCTAACCGGGTACTGGTATGGCTGGGTGCCAAAGCCCGCAGGGACCAGTTCCCCAAGCGGGTGCAGCGGCTGAAAGCGGATACCACCTTTACGCCAGTGAAGACGTTGGCGCGGTAAAAGCGACGGCAGTACGCCTCACGCGACACAGGTTCGTCCTTCTGCAACGTAAAAGGCCGCACCCAAATTTGGAGCGCGGCCTCTTGCGTTTGTGTGACTACAGCGCTGAAATCGCGTTGTAGCTTGTAGCTTGTAGCTTGTAGCTTGTAGCTGGATGCTAGTCCCTAAAATTATTGAACTGCAGCGGCGTTTCGATTTTGGATTCCCGTAGCAGTGCCATCACCGCCTGCAGATCATCGCGCTTCTTGCCGTTCACCCGCACCTGGTCACCCTGGATCGAGGCTTGTACCTTGATCTTGCTCTCCTTGATTTGCTTCACAATCTGTTTGGCCACGGGCTGGTCGATGCCCTGGCGGAAGGTCAGGGTCAGCGAGAAGGTCTTGCCGCTGTGCTCTGGCTCTTCGGGCTTGTCGGCGCCGGCGGCGCTGATGTTCTGTTTCAGGCAGGCCTTGGCGAACAGTTCTTCCAGTTGGCGCACCTGGAAATCGGATTCGGTCTTCAGGGTGACGGCCAGGCCGTTCTGCTCGATGCTGGCCTCCACGCCGCGGAAATCGAACCGGGTAGACAGCTCGCGGTTGGCGTTGTCCACCGCATGGCGAAGGGCGACTTCATCAATCTCGGAAACAATATCGAAAGACGGCATAGGGAGGTCCTGTCGGCAGTAATGGCGTGTCTGGATCGGGCAATTATACAGAGGCAAACCGGTTGTGGGGCAAGTCGGGGAGTGAGTCGTCAATGCGGTGCCGGTGGGCTATCCGATATACTGTGCGATTGTGCTGCGCTGCAGCCGCGCCCGCAGGGCGGGAATGCGACACCAATTGAGGGTTAGGGTATGCAAAATCAGTCCACAGAGCGGCCGCCCCGTGTGCCTTTGGGCCAGCGAATCGGCCAGGCGCTGTTGCGGCTCACCGGTTGGTCGGCCGGCCCCTTCCCGGATATCGACCGGGCAGTGATTGCCGGCGGGCCTCACACCTCCAACTGGGACGGGGTGTTGGCGCTGGTGAGCCGCTCCGCATTGCAGAAAGACGTCAACGTGATGATCAAAAGCAGCCTGTTCAAGGGGCCGCTGGGGGTCTTGCTGCGCAAACTGGGGGCCATGCCGATTGAGCGGGGCCAGGCTGGCGGGATGGTTGAGCAAACCGTGGCGGCGTTTGCAGAGCGTGAGAAGTTGCTGATCGCGGTGACCCCGGAAGGCACCCGCAGCAATGCAGATCAATGGAAGCTGGGGTTCTATCATATTGCCCGCCAGGCCAAGGTGCCGATTATTCTGGCGTTGGCGGACTACAAGGCAAAAACCTTTTCGTTTCCCGTGGTGATTTATCCCGGCGATGATATGGAAGCGGATCTTCAGCAGATTTACACGCACTTTGCGCGAGCGACGCCACGCCATGCGAACAAGCTCTCTGTGCCAGTCTCTGCGGCAAAAGCGGCGCGTGAGGCTGACGTGCAATAACCGCATGACTGCCTGACGCTGGTGGCTCATCGACAGTCTCAAGGTAGACGCTCGGTGCGAATCTGTAGATGGTCTACTTTCTGTAAGGAAAACAATAAGTAAGGGCTTGTTTACTTTGTGCGGGTAAATGACCCCGGTTGGTTTTTTATGTCAGGTTTCGCGCACTTTTCTCATGGTGGGTGCGAAGAACCCGTGGAACACTCGTGGCCCTGAATAATGTATTCACACGGAGATTTGCCATGGGTGCGGTTCTGGATAACAGCAATGTGAATGAAGCACAGGGGTGGGCGACCCGGGCTGTCGCCCGTCAGCGTAACTACTTTGAATCCGGGGCGACCCGCAGTTATGAATTTCGTCTGCGGCAGCTGAAAAAGCTGAAAGACGCGATTGTTCAGTACCAGGGCCAGATTCAGGATGCCCTGCATGCAGATATCGGTCGCCCGCCCTTCGAGGCCTACATTGAAATCAGCACGGCCATCGAGGACCTAAAACACACCATCAAGCACCTGAAAAACTGGATGAAACCCAAGCGCGTGGGCACCTGCATGTGGGCGCAACCGGGTCGCAGCCGTATTGAGTCTACCCCGCAGGGGGGCACCTTTTTGCTTGGCCCTTACAACTATCCGTTTCTGTTATTGGTGCAGCCGCTGATCGGGTCCATTGCCGCCGGCAACACGGCTGTGTTGAAGCCCTCATCCTTGAACCCCACCGTGGCGGATGTGGTCGAGAAGATCATCAAACAGTGCTACAGCGACGAATATGTGGCGGTGTTCAAGGGCAGTACCGAGGTGACCAATGAGCTGCTCGAAGAGCGCTTCGACCATATCTTCTTCACGGGTAGCCCACGGGTGGGCCGTATCGTCATGGCCGCCGCTGCCAAGCACCTGACCAAGGTAACGCTGGAGCTGGGCGGCAAGAGCCCCACCATCGTGCATAAGGACGCCAACCTGAAAGTGGCCGCCCGCCGGATTCTCGCCGGCAAGATGTTGAATGTGGGGCAGACCTGTGTGGCGCCGGATCACATCCATGTGCACGCGGATATCAAGAGTGCCTTCGAGAAGGAAATGGTTGCTACGCTGAAAGCATTCTACGGCGATGACCCGAGCCAGAGCCCGGACCTGGGGCGCATGATCAATGATCGCCACTTTGATCGGGTGGCTGGCTTGATTGACACCGCCAAGGTGCTGGCAGGCGGCGAGACCGACAAGGCCCGGAAATATATCGCCCCGACCTTGCTCACGGACGTGACCATGGATGACACGGTGATGCAGGAAGAAATTTTTGGCCCGGTGCTGCCCATGCTGACTTACTCGTCCATGGAGGAGCTGATAGGCAACCTCAAAAAACTGCCGGAACATCCGCTGGCGTTATACCTGTTCACTGGCAGTGAACACGTGGAGCGCCAGGTGCTCGACAATACCCAGTTCGGCGGTGGCTGCATCAACAACACCGTGATGCATGTGGCCAACCCCAACCTGCCGTTCGGTGGCGTGGGCGAAAGTGGTATGGGGGCTTATCACGGGCAGAACTCCTTTGATGTTTTTTCTCACAAGCGAAGCATCCTGAAGGCGACGACACTGTTCGACATCAAGTTCCGTTATGCGCCTTACAAGGATAAGGTCAACATGATGAAGAAGCTGATCAAATAGGTGGATTCCTCAGGCTCTCTGTCCGGCTGCAGGGCAATTCCAGCCTGGGTGAAGACGCAAAAGTACAGCGGTAATGGGGTTCAGGAGCGGGTGTAAAGCCAGCGTCTGGCCCTTTTTATTACTCTTATAACCTTCGCCCGCGTGGTTCCGGCCGCCCCCCTTTCCTCTTCCCCCTTGTCATATTTTCTGCGTCTCCCACGGGTATTTTGTGATGACCGCTGCCCGTTTGGGTGAAGGTTGTGTGAAGTTCTGGCTGCCAGGCTGGCGCTTTGTGCTTGTTGCCTCTCAGGCGTTACATTACGAAGGCGTTGGGGCCGCAAGCAACGGTGACGGTCTATCGGCGATCTTTTCGTGTTTGGGAAAAACTATCGGCGTATTTGCCAAAGCCAACTGGCCGGGGGCGAGGGTTAAGGGATATAACTGGATCAACAGCTAACACACACTCAACAGGGAGAGAGTCATGGCTGATGCAAGTCAATGCCCGATGCATGCCGCAGGTGGCGGAACCACCAATCAGGACTGGTGGCCGAACCAGTTGCGCCTGGATCTGCTCAACCAGCATTCCTCACTGTCGAACCCCATGAATGTGGATTTCGACTATGCCAAGGCATTCAACAGCCTGGATCTGGAGGCGGTGAAAAAAGATCTGCACGCCGTAATGACCGATTCACAGGACTGGTGGCCGGCGGATTTCGGCCACTACGGTGGGCTGTTCATTCGGATGGCCTGGCACAGCGCCGGTACCTATCGCATTGGTGATGGGCGTGGCGGCGGTGGCCGTGGCCAGCAGCGTTTTGCCCCGCTCAATGGCTGGCCGGATAACGTGAACCTGGACAAGGCCCGTCGCCTGATCTGGCCGGTGAAACAGAAATACGGCAGCAAGATTTCCTGGGCAGATCTGATCATTCTTACCGGCAATGTGGCACTGGAATCCATGGGCTTTAAAACCTTTGGCTTTGCCGGTGGCCGTGAAGATACCTGGGAACCGGATCAGGATGTGTACTGGGGCCGTGAACATGAATGGCTGACCAACGAAAAACGCTTCGATGGCAAGCGTGATCTGGAAAACCCCCTGGCTGCCACCATGATGGGGCTGATCTATGTGAACCCGGAAGGCCCCAATGGCGACCCGGACCCGAAAGCCGCCGCCCACGACATTCGCGAAACGTTTGCGCGCATGGCCATGGACGATGAAGAAACCGTTGCCCTGATTGCCGGTGGTCACACCTTCGGCAAAGCCCACGGTGCCGGTGACCCGGAAAAAGTCGGCCCCGACCCGGAAGGCGCCGGGTTGGCGGAGCAAGGCTTGGGCTGGCGTAGCAGTGTGGGTACCGGTAAGGGTGACGACACCATGGGCGGTGGCCCGGAAGTGACCTGGTCGCAGACGCCGACGCAATGGAGCAACTACTTTTTCGACAATCTGTTCGGCTTCGAGTGGGAACTTACCGAGAGCCCGGCCGGGGCCAAGCAGTGGGTGGCGAAAGATGCCGAACCACAGATGCCCTATGCCCAGGACAAGAGCAAGAAGCACAAGCCGATGATGCTGACCACGGACTTGTCGCTGCGCTTTGATCCGGCCTACGAAAAAATCTCCCGGCGCTTCCATGAAAACCCGGACCAGTTCGCCGACGCCTTTGCGCGGGCCTGGTTCAAGTTGACCCACCGGGATCTGGGGCCGCGTGCCCGCTACCTGGGCCCGGAGATTCCAGACGAGGAGCTGATCTGGCAGGACCCGGTGCCTGAGGTGGATCATGAGTTGCTGGACGACAAGGACATTGCTGCGCTGAAGAGCCAGATCCTGGATTCCGGCCTCAGTGTGTCCGAGCTGGTGTACACCGCCTGGTCGTCTGCTGCCACCTTCCGTGGCGGTGACAAGCGTGGCGGTGCCAACGGTGCCCGTATCCGTCTGGCCCCGCAGAAAGACTGGGAGGTAAATCAGCCGGAGCAACTGGCGCGGGTATTGAAAACCCTGGAAGGGATTCAGGCGGACTTCAGTAATGGCAATAAAAAGGTGTCGCTGGCGGACCTGATCGTACTGGGCGGCTGTGCGGCCATCGAGAAGGCGGCCAAGGCGGCGGGCGTCACTATTACCGTTCCGTTCTCGCCGGGCCGTACCGATGCCAGCCAGGAGCAAACCGATGTGGCGTCGTTTGAGCCACTGGAGCCAAAAGCCGATGCGTTCCGCAATTATCAGCAGGCGCGTTTCTCCATGGGCGGCGAGCACCTGATGATTGACCGGGCGCAATTGCTCACGCTGACGGCCCCGGAAATGACGGTGCTGGTTGGTGGCCTGCGCGTGCTGGGCGCCAACTACGGCGGCAGCCAGCTGGGTGTGTTTACCGAAAAACCCGGCACCCTGAGCAACGATTTCTTTGTGAATCTTCTCGATATGAATACCGAGTGGAAGCCGGTATCCAGTGATGAAGAAGAATTTGAAGGCCGGGATCGTGCCAGTGGCGAATTGAAGTGGACCGGCAGCCGTGTGGATCTGGTGTTCGGTTCCAACTCGGTGTTGCGCGCTCTCGCCGAGGTTTACGCCTGCTCTGATGCCCAGGAAAAGTTCGTCAACGATTTTGTGGCGGCCTGGACCAAGGTGATGGAGCTGGAGCGTTTTGACCTGAAGTAGTTTCTTTCTCGTCACGGTAAAAGAAAACGGCGCGCTGT
This sequence comes from Alcanivorax sp. HI0044, assembly GCF_001634945.1. Classification (NCBI taxonomy): domain Bacteria; kingdom Pseudomonadati; phylum Pseudomonadota; class Gammaproteobacteria; order Oceanospirillales; family Alcanivoracaceae; genus Alcanivorax; species Alcanivorax sp. HI0044. The sequence continues at coordinate 1,300 of NZ_LWEZ01001505.1, read as the reverse complement.
TATCAGCGCGCCGTTTTTTTATGGCGTTTTATGTGGGCTACAGCGTACTCGCCGAAGGTTGATCTGTGCCTCCGGCAGCAGCAAATCCCCAGGCATGTCGTCTTGTGCATCGTTTGCTGCGTGATCAGAGCTGTTCAATACGAGCTGATTGGGTAAGGCTGTCAGGTATATGCCGGAAGTGCCGGCAAGGCTGCTTATAAAAATGGGAGAGAACACCGTGACCGCATTACCTGAATACCGCTCCTTCGATGTTGCCGTAGAAAACCATATTGCCCATGTGCAATTCAGCCGCCCGGAATCCATGAACAGCATGAACAAGGATTTCTGGCTGGAGCTGCCCCGTTGCCTGCGGGATATCGAGACTGGCACTGACGCCCGCGTGGTGGTGATGTCCTCCACCGGCAAGCACTTTTCGGCCGGGATGGATCTGTCCGTATTCTCCGATGCAGACGCTGTGCCCATGGCTGGCGATCCGGGGCGCATGGCAGAAAACCTGCGCCGGGTGGTGTTGCAGCTGCAGGATTGCCTGAGTGTACTGGAGCAAGTACGCATGCCTGTGCTGGTGGCGATTCAGGGCGGCTGCGTGGGCGGTGCGCTGGACCTGGTGTGCGCGGCAGACAGTCGCTATTGCAGCCAGGATGCGTTCTTCACCATCAAGGAAACCAGCCTGGGAATGACGGCAGACGTGGGTACGCTGCAGCGCCTGCCCAAGCTGATGCCCCAGGGGTTGGTCCGTGAGCTGGCCTATACCGGCCGCAATTTCAGCGCCTGGGAAGCGGCGGAGCAAGGGTTGGTCAACCGGGTTTATGATGATGCCGAAAGCATGTTGGCAGGGGTGATGGAGATTGCCAAAGAGATCGCTGCCAATTCTCCCCTGGCCGTTCTGGGCTGTAAGGAAATGCTTAACTACAGCCGTGACCACAGCGTGGAAGACAGCCTTAAATACATGGCCACCTGGCAGGCGGGCATGTTCCGCCACGATGACATGATGTTGTCGTTTCAGGCCAAGGCGAAAAAGAAGCAGGCCGACTACCCGGATTTGATGCCGGTTAAAGGTTTGTTTGAGCAGTAGGGCTGAATCCTGATTCGTAGGTCTGCTTAGGCGTAGCCGTAAGCCGACTATCGGCCGTTTCTGCTGCCTTTTCCGTTGAGTGTCGGATTACGCCTTTCAGGTTAATTCGACCTACTCCTCAATGGGAGTGGGGGCTGACAGAGGGGGGAGGAGAGTGTGGCAGGGGGGTAAGGTGTTCTTTAGAGAATCAAAAAAGGCGCCACAAGGGCGCCTTTTTTGATTCTCTAA
>NZ_LWEZ01001504.1:0-1221 GCF_001634945.1 Alcanivorax sp. HI0044 | reverse complement strand
GACTGGCCGCGTATCACCTCTGCCATTCATATGCTCAGTGAGCAGCGCTTCTTTATCGACGACACGCCGGCACTGAGTCCGCTGGAAATGCGCGCCCGTGCCCGCCGGGTGGCCCGTGAATGTGGCGGCGAGCTGGGCCTGATCATGGTCGATTACCTGCAGCTGATGCAGGTGCCGGGGGTGGAAAACCGGGTGAACGAAATCTCGGAAATTTCCCGCTCCCTGAAAGGGATTGCCAAGGAACTGAATTGCCCGGTGCTGGCCCTGTCCCAGTTGAACCGTTCCCTGGAACAACGGCCCAACAAGCGCCCGGTGATGTCGGATCTGCGGGAATCCGGGGCGATTGAGCAGGATGCGGATTTGATCGTTTTCCTGTACCGGGACGAGGTGTACAACAAGGACAGCAACGAGCGCGGTGTGGCCGAAATCATTATCGGCAAGCAGCGTAATGGTCCTATCGGCACCGTGCGGCTGGCCTTCCGCGGTGAGTTCACCCGCTTCGATGACCTGGCGCCGGAATACTATGCCCAGCTGGCGGCAGGGGATGAATAAAACGCTGGACGCTAGACGCCGGATGCCGGATGCGACGTCCCGTTCTTTAAACGTCAGGCGTCAGGCGTCCGGCGTTGGGCTGCACCTGCTATGAGAGGCACCCGAGTCGAAATTCGTCCTTCTGCGCTGGCGCATAATGCGCGTCTGGCCCGGCAACTGGCTGATGGGGCTGAGGTGTTTGCCATGGTCAAGGCCAACGGCTACGGGCACGGCCTGTTGCGGGCGGCGGATGCCATGCACGACAACGTGTCGGGCCTGGGGGTGGCGCTGGTCGAAGAGGCACGTGCGCTGCGAGAAAACGGCATGACCTTGCCGATTCTTGTGGCCGAAGGCTTCTTCGATGCCGAAGAGCTGAAGGAGGCGGAGCGGCTATCCCTTGAGGTAGTCGTGCACTCGTTATGGCAAGTGGATTTGCTGCTGGCCAGCCCTTGCCCGGTGCGCATCTGGTTGAAAGTGAACACGGGCATGAACCGTCTTGGTTTTCGCCCGGACACGGCCCTGCAGGCAGCGGCGCAATTGCGGGCAGCGGGAATGGCACCGGTGGGTGTCATGAGCCATTTTGCCTGTGCGGATGTGAGTCAGGATACCTATTCCGAGAAACAGCTGCTGGTCGCCGGGCAGATCGCGGAGCAACTGATGCTGCCGTTATCGGCGTCCAACTCGGCAGCG
>NZ_LWEZ01001503.1:0-1536 GCF_001634945.1 Alcanivorax sp. HI0044 | reverse complement strand
GCTGGTTCGGTCTGAGAAGGCGCCTGCTTGCAGGAACAGGCTACCGCCTTTGCTGGCGCCATTGTCGGCGGTGTCCGTTTTGGCGCTGGCGTTGTCGTTCGCTGCTGAAGGAGGTGGACTGTCCAGCGCAGCACGCACGGCCGTGGGCACGGTACTACTGGGGCCATCGGGTTGTTGCTGACTGCTGATTGCTTCGACCCGTACCCGCCCGGTGCCGGATTGCTCTATACCCAGGCGTACCGCAGCGGCCCAGGACAAATCGATGATGCGATCCTCGTGGAAGGGGCCGCGATCGTTGACGCGCACCACCAGGCTTTTGCCGTTATCCAGGTTGGTGACCCGGGCATAGGTGGGCAAGGGCAGGCTGCGATGGGCGGCCGTGAACTGGTACATATCGAACGGTTCACCACTGGAGGTGCGATGGCCATGGAATTTCTGGCCATACCAGGAGGCTTTGCCTTCTGCCACGTAGCCGTCCGCCTGGGGAAGCACCTGATAGGTCTTGCCCCACACACTGTAGGATTGCGGGTTGCCGTAGCGACTGCGGGGTTCCTTTTTGGGCACCGGTTCCGGCAGCCGGGAAACATCCCGGGGCTCTTCCGGCGCGGTGTCCTGCTGCAGGCTGTAGCGGTCCGAGCCTGGCGCATCGTTGTTGACGGCGGGTGGGGCACTGTCGCCAGCGGGCCCCGGAGCGGTGGCGCAGGCCCCGAGGAACGCGGAGGTGATCACGGCACAAGCCAGACGCTTCATTGACTATCCTCCAGTGCGGCCGCCAGTTGTCGTGATAGTTGTAGCACGGCCATGGCGTACAGGCGACTGTGATTGTAGCGGGTAATCACATAAAAATTGTCGGTGGCCAGCCAGAACTCCGCACCGTCGGTGCCTTCCAGATCAAGCAGGGCGACCCGGGTGCTGGCGGGCAGGTCGAAGCAGTATTCGCTGACCAGTCGATCATCGTTGCAGCTGAGCGCAGAGACGCCGGCGTTGTTGGCCTGTGCCAGGGTAAAGGATGGCTTGTACCCTTTTTTGGCCAGCGGCACGTAACCGGCGCCATCCAGGTGTGCTCTGGCGGCTACGGGCAACCCGGGTTTCCAGTTGTGCTCGCTGAAATAGTTGGCAACGGAACCGATGGCATCCACCGGGTTGTTGACCAGATCGGTGACACCGTCATTGTCGAAATCCACCGCATAAGCCTGGTAACTGGTGGGGATGAACTGGCCGTAGCCCATGGCGCCGGCGTAGGAGCCGGTGATGGTTTTGGCATCGATGTGGGCGTTATGCTCCAGTTCGAACAAGGCTTTGAGCTGCTTGCGGAAGAAGCTGCCCCGAGGCGGGTAGTCGTAGCCCAGGGTGGTCAGGGCATCGACCGCTCGGTAGGTGCCCATGTAATCCCCGTAGCGGGTTTCCACTCCGATGATGGCGAGGATGATTTCCCGGGGGATGCCGTAGGTTTGTTCTGCACGGGTCAGGGTGTCGGCGTGGGTGTGAGCGAATTCCACGCCTTTCTGTACCCGGCTCTCCTGCAGGAAAATTTTC
>NZ_LWEZ01001502.1:0-1131 GCF_001634945.1 Alcanivorax sp. HI0044 | reverse complement strand
CATGCACATCGACGCGCACGCCGCTATAAAGCAGGCAGAGCTTTGCCCAGGGAATGGCGCTGAGTTTGGCGACCTTTTTTTTTGTGAGTTTTTTATTGATCAGGTGGCAGGTTTCTTTTTTTTTTGCAGTGGTGGTCACTTTTTTTGGTACTTTATTTTTTTATTTTGTTGGATGGAAAAACAGCGTTGTCATCTGAGTGTGTGCGTGTGATTGTGTTTGGGTGAAAGCCTATAGTAGCGGAGGGCTGGCCGAAAATGACAGGTAGATAAGCACTTTGTTACGTTTTGATGGTGCCCCTTTACGGGGCGGGAGCAGGTGATGGAGCGGCTTGCGGGCTGGCATCTTGCGGGCGGCCGGGGCCATGCAGATCAATGTAGTCGTAATAATGGTTCTGGTACTCCGGCTTGTTGACGATGCGGCGAAGGCGCTCAAGTGTGAAATAAGGCGCATCGCGGAGCAGAATATTGGCAATCCAGGCGGGGATGTAGCCGCCTGGATCCAGGATCAGTTCATAGGTCATTTCCACTTCGTGGTTGCCCAGCCGGGTGAAGCCCAGCAGCCCGGTCATTTCCGGGAAGCGGATGTAATTATTGTTGGGGGGCAAGGCATCGGGCTGGTTAATCAGCGTGATCATCACCGATTCCGGCTCGGTATTCAGGGTCTGTGTCACTTTGGCCCGCAGCACCGCTTCCCGGTCGGCCAGTGGCCAGGGCAATTGGGTGGTAAAGCGCAGCTGCCGGTCCAGGGGGCTGGTGCGACCGAATTCTTCTGCGCTATCGACAAAGTGAAGCCACTTGGGGAACGAAGGATAATCGTTCAGCAGGGCGACCAGAGAATATTCGTCGTTCAGGGTGAAGCGGGTGATGCCACGAAACGTTTTCAAACGGGATTCGTCCCGGTGTTTCATGTACACCTGGATGTCATTGCGGTCACTGACCAGTGTCCAATCGGGGTCAATATCACTGGATACCGGTGCAGACCATGCCGGGGAAAAGGCAGAGAACAATGCAGAAAGTGCAAGCAGAAGCCAACTGAGGCAAAAAGGTCGAAGCCTGTCCATAGGGGGCGAAGAGTCCTTGTTCGCTATTCTTGGAATTGATTTGGGCCTATAACGCGACGTCATTATGACA
>NZ_LWEZ01001501.1:0-1099 GCF_001634945.1 Alcanivorax sp. HI0044 | reverse complement strand
AGGCATCCTTCATCATCAGGACTTCTTCTGCAGCAACTGGGCTTTGCCCAGTTGCGCTTCTCCCGCCAGGTTCCGGTAGAACGTTTCCAGTTCCGGGAGCTGCGCTTGCAGCGCTTTGCGCACCTGGCGCCGCGCGTTAGTCAGATTCGATTCCACCTGCTGTTTCTCCAGTGCCAGCTGGTCTTTGCGTTGCTGGAGCGCCGGCGGCAGTGCGGTTCCGCCAAGTTTGTTGAGCCGGGTATTCAGGCGTTTCAGCCGTTCCCTCGCGTTGGCCAGCTGTGCTTTCAGTTCGTCGGCATCCGGGGCGTTTCGCAGGATGCGCTGCAAGTCTGCAATTTCCTGTTCGGTGGCGGTTTTTTCACGCTTTGCTGCGGTGCGAAAGGCCCCGTTGGTCAGGTCTCTGGCGGTGGCATGCTGGATGGCGTTGTGCAGATCGGTTTCCCTGCGGTCCAGACATTTGTGTTGATGGTGGGCGGCCATCAACTGGCGGGTGGCCGTAAGTACTTCGCTATCGTTATCACGGACCATGGCCAAAACCAGCTGGTCCATGACTGTGGTGCTGTTGCCGGCCACGGTATTGGTCAGGGTGCGGTATAACTGATCCGGCTCGTTGGAGAGTTGATTCAGGGCTTGCAGGTTTTCCGCCGCCTTGGTCAGCGCCAGGTTGTACACCGGCAGGGCCAGCGCATCGGCGCCCTGGTTGCGCCAGTCATCGCCAGCCAGTACCAGGCCGGATACCGCCCGGGGGTTGCCCGGAAAACGCGCGGCAATACGGATAAACCAGGCTCTGGCCCGCTCCTTGTCGCCATCGCGCCGATAGCTTTCTGCCAACAACAGGGCGGCATCCACAGCCGCCGGACTGTTCTGCTCCACTTCACTGAGTTGTTGACGGGCAAACTCGGTATCGCCGTCTTTCAGCGCCAGTGCGGCCAGCCGCAGGCGCGCATAATTACCCAGAATCGGTTTGTTGATACTGCTGGCATGCTGGTTATAGGTGAGCAGGGCGCGGGCTTGTGTTGCTGTGGCCTGGTGACCGAGCAGGTCCAGGAGCTGTTCATCATCCCCGCTGATAGTCAGTGAGGATGACGAAACGGCGTAG
>NZ_LWEZ01001500.1:0-2848 GCF_001634945.1 Alcanivorax sp. HI0044 | reverse complement strand
AACCGTTTACGAAGCCGGGCCACACATGTTGCAAGAGCAGTTGCAGCTTTACCTTCAGTGCCTGCACGACCGCGGACTCCTATCAGGAGCCCAGCCCAGCCCCCACGCCGCCCGGCAGTTTTTCGGGATGATCAAGGCCGACTTCCAGCTCTGCGCCCTGCTGGCGCCCAGCCAGCTTCCCGACGAAACCGCGATCACTGCACATATCCAGAGCTGCGTGACGCTTTTGTTAGACAACCACTAGTCCCACCGTTGGCACCACCTGTCTGCTCGGTATACATTGTAGATATCCGTCACCCTGGCCTTGGGGGCTAAGATGGCAATACTGGAAATGTGACAGGATTCACAATATGCACAAAATTACACTGGCTTTACTGGCAAGTTTTTTGCCGGTTGCGGCCAGCTACGCCGATGGCATGGACGCACTGTTCCTCAAGCAGGTTTACGCCAACGGAGGCAACACCCTTTATTGTCAGGAGCCCTTCAAGTCCGGTGATCGCATTTCGGTAGAGCAGATTTACGATGAACGCCGACTGGCTCAGCATTTTGGTTGTCGCAGCAGTCGCCTTTGCGAAAACAATCCGCAATTTGCAGACATTTATAAAGACCGTCACGCCCTCTTCCCTGTCACCCGCCGCGCCGAACTGGATCGCCGTCGCACCCTGTTTGGCGACCTGCCTGACACTACGGCAAAAGACAGTAACTGCGGTTACAAACAATCTTTCCAGGTATTCGAGCCACCGGTCAGCGCCAAGGGAGACGTAGCCCGGGCCATGCTCTATCTCCACGAACGTTACGAGCTTCCCCTGCTGGGTACCCTGGATATGTACCAACGCTGGAACCAGGAAGACCCGGTCACCGACGAAGAGCGCCGCCGCAATAACGTGATCGAGCAACTGCAAGGCAACCGTAATCCCTTCATTGACGAGCCCGACCGCGCGCAGAGCCTGCAAGGCAGCTCACCGTTAAATATGCAGTTTCCGTAGAAGAGTCGCAGCACGCTTCATGCAGCAGGCAACAACACATCGCCTGATAGGCTGCCGTGATGAACCATAAAAAAACCGCACCCTTGAGGGGTGCGGTTTTTTAATGCGTGCGGCGTGTTGCGTGCCACATGCAGCGGTCTTTAAAACAGATCCGCATCCAGATCCATCATGGTAGCCGCGCCACTGTTCAGCTGGGCCGCCAGGGACTGGGCTTTCGGCAAGACACGCTGGAAGTAGTACTGGCCGGTAATGCGCTTCGCTTTGACGAAGTCATCATCACGACCATCCGTGGCCGCCAGCATCTGGGCCCACAGCCATGCGTAGATCACATAGCCAAAAATATCCAGATACTCCACCGCGCCGGCGCTGATGGCATCCGGGTTGTCACCGGCCTGGGCCAGCAACGTATCGGTGGAGGACTTCAGCAATGCCAAAGCCGCTTGCAGGTCGTCTTTTACTGCAGCCAGCTGCGCGTTGTCGCCATTGGCATCAACCCAGGCCTGAGCATCCGCCAGGAAGGCATCCACGGACTTGCCGCCGTTGCGAGCCACTTTGCGGCCAGCCAGGTCCAGCGCCTGAATGCCGTTAGTGCCTTCGTAGATCTGGGAAATACGGCAATCACGAACGAACTGCTCCATGCCCCACTCACGGATATAACCGTGACCACCGAACACCTGCTGACCGGTGATAGTGGTATCCAGACCACGGTCAGTAAAGAAGGCCTTGGCAATCGGGGTCAACAGCGCCACGCGATCTTCCGCTTTTTTCTTGGCGTCTGCGTCTTCGCTGAACTTGGAGGTATCCAGCTGCATGCCCACGTAGGCGGCCAGGGCGCGGCCCCCTTCGTTGATGGCACGCATGTTCATCAGCATGCGGCGCACATCACCGTGCACGATGATCGGATCCGCCGGCCCGTCAGGGTTCTTCGCGCCGGTGGCGCTGCGGCCCTGCAGACGTTCGCGGGCGTATTCCACCGCGCTCTGGTAGCTGGCTTCACCCAGACCCAGGCCTTGCAGACCGATGGACAGACGCTCGTAGTTCATCATGGTGAACATGCACGCCAGGCCCTGGTTCGGCTCACCGATGATCCAGCCTTTGGCGTCGTCAAAGTTCATCACGCAGGTGGCGGAACCCTTGATGCCCATCTTGTGCTCGATGGAACCGCAGGTCGCACCGTTAGCTTCACCCGGATTGTTATCCGCGTCAGGCAGGAATTTGGGCACCAGGAACAGGGAAATGCCCTTGGAGCCAGCCGGCGCGTCCGGCAGCTTGGCCAGCACCAGGTGGATATGGTTGCCGGTCAGGTCATGCTCGCCGCCGGTGATAAAAATCTTGGTGCCGGTGATGTTGAAGGAGCCATCGTCGTTGGGCACGGCTTTAGTGCGCAGAATGCCCAGATCGGTCCCGGAATGAGGTTCGGTCAGGCACATGGTGCCGCTCCACTCACCACTGTACAGCTTGGGCAGGTACTGCCCCTTCAGCTCTTCAGAGGCATGCGCGTCTACCGCCAGGCAGGCACCGCTGGTCAGCGCCGGGTACAGGGCAAACGAAGAACAAGCGCTGTGCATCATTTCTTCGAACAGTACCGCCAGGGATTTGGGCATGCCCTGGCCACCGAATTCCGGGTTACCGGAAAAAGCGCTCCAGCCATTTTCGGCGAAAGTCTTGAACGCGTCCTTGAAGCCGTCCGGGGTGGTCACTTCCCCGTCGTTCCAGGTACAGCCCTGCTCATCGCTGTTGCGATTCAGCGGAAACAGCAGCCCTTCGGTCATTTTGCCCGCTTCTTCCAGAATGGCATCGGACAAATCCTGAGTCACCTCTGCGGTGGCCGGCATGGAGGCCCAGAGCTGATCCGCTTTGAA
>NZ_LWEZ01001499.1:0-1681 GCF_001634945.1 Alcanivorax sp. HI0044 | reverse complement strand
CAATGTCTTTTTCAATAGCACGCAACTGCAGGCTGTCGATGATTTCATCGAACAGTACCCTTACAGAGAACAGCCGTTGCTCCGGGTGCAATTGACCTGCCTCAATCCGTGACAGATCAAGCACATCATTAATCAGCGCCAGCAACGCATCCCCGTTGTGCTGGATGATGGTCAGATAACGCCGCTTGTCTGCCGCCCCGAGCGAGCCATCGCGCAATAATTCGGTGTAACCGAGAATGGCCGTCATTGGCGTGCGGATTTCATGGCTGATATTGGCCAGAAACTGGCTTTTGGTCTGGCTGGCATCTTCGGCCTGCATCCTCGCTTCCGCCAACTGGATCTGGGCATGGTGAATGCTGTCCACCATGGCATTGAAGTCTTCCGCCAGTGCACCAATTTCATCGCTTCCCAGTACTGGCACACGCTGATCCAGAGCACCGCCGCGGGCAATCGAACGCACCGCGTTATGCACCAAATTCAAACGCCCAAACAGCATGGGTTGAATGCGGCAATTAATCACGAACACGGTAATCGCGGTCAGCACCACCATAATCAGCGCCACCAACAAGACTGCATAGAGCATGCTCTGGTAACCGTCATGGGGAATTTCGACAATCACCTCCAACGGCGTCTCCCCAAGGAAATCCGGAATAGGGAAACGTCCCTGTAACTGCCCCCCCTCCACCTCGCCCAGGCCGCGACTCACCGGACCATCACCCTGGGCTTCCTGCACGAACAAGGCACGCCCTACCCGCTCGGACAGGTAACTCAACCAGCCACTGTCCAACCACACGCCCAACAGATAGGCCTGGCAACCATTTTCCACCGCAGTACTAAACAGCAATGGCCTGCCGTCTACCTTCACCACCCCCCAAATAGGCATACAACCTTGTTCGGTGAAACGCCGCGCCAGGGTCTCGAACACCGGCGAATCCACTCCCGGCTCCCCGTTATCCCAGCGAATGACATCGTTATCCAGCGCCATCATCAGGTCCAGGTGACCAACGCCCCCCTGATTCACCGGTGCCTGCTCAGGCTGCTGGCTCCAGTCCTGCGCCCGTACCCGCAACACCGACAGCTGATCCAGGAAAGCGGCTTCCACCTTGCCCAGCTCACGTTCCGCATTGCGCTCCGCGAGGGTATCCACCAACGACAGATTCACCCAATACAGGGCCACCGTTGCCAGCGCCACACAGATAGCCGCAGAAACCACCAGCAACCAGCGAATACGAACTCTCAGCGACATTGCCCACTCCCTCAAGACTAACCGCAGACACTAGGGTCTGTTCACACTCATTCCGTGGTCCCTGCTGGCGTCATTTTTTTGTCCAGATGTTCCAACCGATACGCAGTGTAGTTGTTCTACATAAGTAAAGGTTGGGACTGCTGGGCGGAAAAAGGGCCCAGCCCTTCGGGTTGAGGCCCAAAATGCGCCACTCGTTGTTGCTCGTCGCTCATTTGGAGACACCAAACATCTCTCCTCGCGCCTGGATTGGCGCATTTTGGGCCGCAACAGGGAGCATGGAATGAGTGTGAACAGACCCTAGCACATCGCCGCACCGCCACAACGCTTGTCCACTCCAGCGGTGCCGTTCTCCGTATGGCCGTCAGGGGGCTCGCAGCACCTGACTCGCAGCTTGTGGAGAACACAGGATGAAAAACCCCGGCAGCCCCCGTATCA
>NZ_LWEZ01001498.1:0-820 GCF_001634945.1 Alcanivorax sp. HI0044 | reverse complement strand
TACCCGCCAGCCACTGCTAGCATTGCCCGCTGTCGCGCCACCCTTTGTCTGGACCTGAATACATGGATTTCAAGGCTATCTATGCCGTCGTCGATGACGACTTCGAGGCGGTGAACCAGTTTATCAGTCACCACCTGGATTCCAACGTCCCCCTGATCCGCGAAGTGGGCGATTACATCATTCAATCCGGCGGCAAGCGGCTACGCCCGCTGATCGCCATTCTTTGCGCCCGGGCCGCCGGCTATCAGGGCGATCGCCACGTGGACGTGGCCGCCATCATCGAGTTTTTGCATACCGCCACCCTGCTCCACGACGACGTGGTGGACGAATCCAACCTGCGCCGCGGGCGCCCCACCGTCAATGCGGTGTGGGGCAACGCCGCCAGCGTGCTGGTGGGCGACTTCCTGATTTCCCGCGCCTTGCAACTGATGGTTGGCCTGCGCCACCCGCGCCTGCTGGACATTTTCTCCCAGAGCACCAACACCATTTCCGAAGGGGAGGTGCTGCAGCTAATCAACGTGCGCGACCCCAACACCAGCGAAGAGAACTACATGCGGGTGATTCACCACAAAACCGCCAAAATGTTCGAATCGGCAGCAGAAACCGGCGCCGTGCTGGGCGCGGACCAGGCCAGCGATCATGTGGACGCCTTTGCCACCTATGGCCGCCACCTGGGCATCGCCTTCCAGTTGATCGACGACGTGCTTGACTATCAGGGTGACGCCAGCGAACTGGGCAAGAATGTGGGCGACGACCTGGCCGAAGGCAAACCCACCCTGCCGCTGATCTACACCATCACCAACGGCTCCCCCGAACAGGC
>NZ_LWEZ01001497.1:0-881 GCF_001634945.1 Alcanivorax sp. HI0044 | reverse complement strand
GCCAGCTCCGCGAAGGCGTCAGCCTGCTCAACCGCAGCCTGAACAAGGAGTCCCGTGGCGCCAACTTGCGCCCGCTCAACTACGGCCTGGCCCTGCTCCACCTGGCCGGCAAGCTGCGCAAGAATGAGGACACCGTAAGCATTCTGCGCAACCGCCTGCTGGCGCTGAGCGGCCAGCAGGCCCACTTTGACAAATTCTCCGATGACGCCTTTTGCCACCGCATTGCCGGTATCTATGTGGATACCCTGGGCACCTTTCGATTTCGCATTCAAGTCAAGGGCGACCCAGCCCATCTGCAGGACGACGACAAGGCCGCACGCATCCGCGCCCTGTTTCTGGCCGGGGTGCGCGCCGCCTTCCTTTGGCACCAGCTGGGCGGGCGTCGCTGGCACCTTCTGTTCCATCGAAAGCGCCTCCTTTCGCTCATTGAGTCCATTGATATCAGTGTCTTATAAGCGACTGTTAAAGCTATAAATAGATCAACTTTCAGCTGTCATCAACAGCGGCGCAGTTTGCGGAATTTTGCTGTATGATTGCGCCGCCTTTGGAATGTACGTGTACGTACCTACTTGGACGATATTCGGGAGCCTGACATGTCCAGCCTTACCTCTTTGACTGCCATTTCACCGGTAGACGGTCGTTACGCCAGCAAAGTCGATGCACTGCGCAACACCACCAGTGAATACGGCCTGATTCGCTTCCGCGTCCATGTGGAAGTCAGCTGGCTGGAACAGCTGGCCCATGACAAGAACATCCCGGAAGTCCCCTTGATGAGTGGCCAGGCTGCCTGGCACCTGCGCGGCGTCACCCGTGATTTCGAGGTCCAGCATGCCGAGCGCATCAAGGCCATCGAAGCCACCACCAACCACGACGTCAAAGCC
>NZ_LWEZ01001496.1:0-901 GCF_001634945.1 Alcanivorax sp. HI0044 | reverse complement strand
CCAGGTTGGGCTCTTTCAGGTCGCTGTAGGATGCCAGGCGGTAGACCAGGCTTTCCACGTACTCCTGCACCATGGGATCAGACATGATGGAGGTCTGGCCGCGCAGGCTGCGCAGCCAGGCCCGCCCCAGGCGATATTCCTGATCGGCGGACATCAGCGCGGCAGTGGGGTCCCCGAGCACCGGCAGGTTGTCATCGGCGGCGGACGGACTGGCCAGCCAGCAGCAGCTGAACAGTAAAAAAGTACGTGCAAACAGCGTCAACAAATTGTGGCTCCGTCCAGGGACGAGTAACGGGTGATGGAATTTCGGGTATCGCTACGCGGGCACTGAATCAATGCCCGGCTTGTGACTATAATGCCGTCAGGGCGGCGATGAATGAAGCGATTACAATGACTGAAAACCCTGTATCCGAACAAATGGTTGATCTCCATGTGGATGCCTCCACGTTACAATGCCCGCTGCCGTTATTGAAAACCCGGCAGGCGTTACGGCAACTCCGCGCCGGGCAAGTGCTGGAAGTGATCGCCACGGACACCGGCTCAGCCAGTGATATCCCTGCTTATCTGAGACAATCCTGTCATGAGCTAGTTCGCATGCAGGAAAGCAAAGGCCGCTACTGTTTTGTTATCCGCTGCGGCACACAGGAGCCTTGATGCTGCGCATACTGAGAAACTGGGCCGATAATTACTTCTCCGATGAAGAAGCGGTGTATCTGGTTGTTCTGCTGTTGGTCATTGGCCTGACCATCGCGTTCTTCGGCGGCATGCTGGCCCCGGTGTTGACGGCCATGGTGGTTGCTTACCTGATGCAGGGACTGGTGGGCGCGCTGGAACGCCGGGGTGTGAAACGCATGCTGGCGGTCGGCCTGGTGTTCACGCTGTTCATGGGGCTGCTGATTGC
>NZ_LWEZ01001495.1:0-2004 GCF_001634945.1 Alcanivorax sp. HI0044 | reverse complement strand
AAATCCAATTCTTCGGTTTCAAGCTGGGCTTCTGGTTTGCGCAACAGGGAGCCATCTACGTGTTCCTGGTGCTGATCGTCATGTACGCGCACTCCATGAACAAGCTGGACCGTAAATTTGACGTCCACGAAGACTAACCGCTGAAAAGCAGATAAAGAGTCCGATAAAGAGAGACATCCTATGGATATTCAGACACTCACTTATCTCTTTGTAGGCGGTTCGTTTGCGCTCTACATCGGGATTGCGATCTGGTCACGGGCCGGGTCGACCAAAGATTTTTACGTGGCCGGTGGCGGGGTTTCCCCGATAGCGAACGGCGCCGCCACCGCAGCCGACTGGATGTCGGCAGCCTCGTTTATTTCCATGGCCGGGATTATTGCCTACTCCGGTTACGATGCGTCGGTGTACCTGATGGGGTGGACCGGGGGCTATGTACTACTGGCCATGTTATTGGCACCTTACCTGCGCAAGTTCGGCAAGTTTACGGTGCCGGATTTCATTGGTGATCGCTATTACTCCAACGTGGCAAGAACGGTAGCGGTGATCTGCGTAATCTTCGTGTCCTTTACCTATGTGGCCGGGCAGATGCGCGGTACCGGCATCGTGTTTGCCCGCTTCCTGGAAGTGAATGTGAATACCGGTGTAGTGATCGGTATGGCCATCGTGTTTTTCTACGCTGTGCTTGGTGGCATGAAAGGGATTACCTACACCCAGGTAGCGCAGTATTGCGTGCTGATCTTTGCCTTCCTGGTGCCGGCGGTTTTCCTGTCCATCATGATGACCGGGCATGTTCTTCCACAAACCGGTTTTGGTGGCACGGTACTGGATGCAGCCGGTGGTGACAGCGGGGTGTATCTGCTGCACAAACTGGACCAGGTAGTGACCGATCTGGGCTTTACCGAATACACAGAAGGCTCAAAATCCACCATTGATGTGTTCTTTATTGCTGCGGCATTGATGTGCGGTACTGCGGGCCTGCCCCACGTGATCGTGCGTTTCTTTACCGTACCCCGGGTGAAAGATGCCCGTATCAGTGCCGGCTGGGCGTTGTTCTTTATCGCCTTGCTGTACACCTCTGCACCGGCGGTGGGCGCATTCGCACGGCTCAACTTGATCGACACCGTGAACGAAACCCAATACACCGAACTGCCGGAATGGTTCTATAACTGGGAAAACTCCGGGTTGATCGGCTGGGTGGACAAGAACGGTGACGGTGCCGTGCAGATGCGCGCCGGAGCACCCTTCGAAGGCAAGCCGACCTATGCCGGCAGCCGTGAAGAAACCAAGGGCAGCTATGGGGAGCGGGTGTTGACCAATGCCCCCACGGATAACGCCTCGGAAGTGTATATCGACCGCGACATCATCGTGTTGGCTAACCCGGAAATCGGCAATCTGCCTGCCTGGGTGATCGCCCTGGTGGCGGCCGGTGGGGTGGCGGCAGCACTGTCCACGGCAGCGGGGCTGTTGCTGGTGATATCCAGTGCCATCTCCCATGACCTGCTAAAGAAAACCCTGATGCCGGGCATCAATGAGAAACAGGAGTTGTTGGCGGCTCGGGGAGCGGCGGTGGTGGCGATTGTCATTGCCGGTTACTTTGGCATCAATCCGCCCGGCTTTGTGGCCCAGGTGGTGGCATTTGCCTTTGGCCTTGCCGCTGCCAGCTTCTTCCCGGTGATCCTCATGGGCATTTTCTACAAGCGCATGAACAAGGAAGGGGCGATTGCCGGCATGCTGGTTGGGCTGATCTTCACCTTCAGCTACATCGTGTTCTTCAAATTTGTCTCGCCAGAGCTGAACAATGCAGAACACTGGTTGCTGGGCGTGTCGCCTGAAGGTATCGGAACGTTCGGGATGATTCTCAACTTTGCTGTGGCCTTCGCGGTATCGCGAGTGACCGCGCCGCCTCCTGAGCATATCCAGCACATTGTGGAAGACATCCGTATTCCGCGAGGTGCCGGTGAAGCGTCTGCACACTGAGCACGGGTAACACAGGAACCGGTGCGG
>NZ_LWEZ01001494.1:0-7299 GCF_001634945.1 Alcanivorax sp. HI0044 | reverse complement strand
AGAGGCAAGGCGCAGCAGATGTGCGCTTCAGGCCACGCCCTTCGGGTCATTCAGGCTGGCCCGCACTCGTTGTTGCGCTTTTTCGATGGATGGACATATCTCGATCCCAGTTAGGGGACACCTTCAAAAGCACGCCTAGATTGCGAACCAGCCTGAAAGACTGAGTACGCAAGGAGTTTTTCAGAGGTTCCTTAACAACCGGTGCGTGTTATCCACAAAATGGCAGGAAGGCGGTTATTTTATAATCACCGCGGGAAAAATATTATTTTACGTCACCGTATTTTTTATTTTCCGCTCTGCGTTTAACCCACTATATTGCCAATGCCCACTAAAATAATTACAGTCTTTGCCGTTATTCAATGACCTAAAACAAGGGCACCTTAATGAGCATCAATCTTGACGAACTGTCTGTGGACGAGCTGGAAAAACTGATCAAGCAGGCAGAGTCTGCGCTCGACAAAAAGCGTAAAGCCGAATTGAAAAATGCCCAGGCGGTTCTGGAGAAAATGGCCAAGGATCTGGGTGTGGATCCCCAGGACCTGCTGAAAAATGCCGCCGACAAGAAAAAGACCACGCGCAAGAAAGCCGCCAAGAAAAAAACCGGTGTGCGCCGCCCGGCCAAAGTAAAATTCCGCGATCCCAATAACAGCGGCAACACCTGGACCGGCCGCGGCAAACGTCCACTGTGGTTGCAGGATGCCCTGAGCAAAGGCGCCAAGCTGGACGATTTTGCGGTATAAATTACGCATGACGCCAGATGCCTGAGGCCGGACGCTAAAGGCAATAAAAAAGCGAACCCAACGGGTTCGCTTTTTTTAAGCGTCGTGCATCAGGCATCCAGCCTCAGGCGTTTATACATCCAGATTCGATACCTGCAGTGCATTAGACTCGATGAACTGACGGCGCGGGTCCACGTCATCCCCCATCAGGCAGGTGAAGATCTGATCCGCCGCAATGGCGTCTTCGATGGTCACCTGCAGCATACGGCGGCTTTCCGGGTCCATGGTGGTTTCCCACAGCTGGTCCGCGTTCATCTCCCCCAGCCCCTTGTAACGCTGGAAACTGGTACCACGGCGCGCTTGCACCATCAGCCAGTCCAGGGCTTCGGCAAAGTGGCGAATAGGCCGCTGCGACTCACCACGCTGGATGTAGGCATCGTCTGCCAGCAGGCCTTCCAGGGTTTCCCCCAAGGCCTTGATCTTCTGGTAGTCCGGGGACTGCAGAAAATCCAGAGTAACACGATATTCACGGGGTACACCGTGAGCGAGCACTTGCACACGTGGCAAGTACAGGCCTCGCTCTTCATCACGCTGGGCGGTAATCGTAAATGCCTGGGTGGCGTCAGTGATAGCATCCACGCGTTTTCCCAGGGTCTCGCACCACTGCGTCATGGCAGCTTCATCTTTCAGCGACGCCTCACTGAGTGACGGCATATAGATCATCTGCTCCAGCACTTCTTCCGGGAAGACCCGGGACTGTCGGTCGACAATCTTCATCACACCGCGGTACTCGGCGATCAACTTGGCCAGCGGCTCACCACTGATCGGTGGCGCATCATCCCCCGGGTACAGACCGGTTTTATCCAGCGCCAGGGTAGTGAGGTACTCCTCCATGGCCGGATCGTCTTTCAAATAAGTTTCCTGCTTGCCTTTCTTCACCTTGTAGAGCGGCGGTTGGGCGATATAGACGTAACCACGCTCGATTAGCTCCGGCATCTGACGGAAGAAGAAGGTGAGCAGCAGGGTGCGGATGTGTGAACCGTCCACGTCCGCATCCGTCATGATAATAATGCGGTGATAACGCAGCTTGTCGATATTGTATTCATCACGACCAATGCCACAGCCCAGTGCCGTAATCAGGGTGCCCACTTCCTGGGAGGAGAGCATCTTGTCGAAACGCGCCTTCTCCACATTCAGAATTTTACCTTTGAGGGGCAAAATCGCCTGGTTCTTGCGGTCACGGCCCTGTTTCGCTGAGCCCCCCGCAGAGTCACCCTCCACAATATAGAGTTCGGAGAGCGCCGGGTCTTTCTGCTGGCAATCCGCCAGCTTGCCAGGCAGGCCAGCGATATCCAGTGCGCCCTTACGACGGGTCATTTCGCGGGCTTTACGGGCCGCATCGCGGGCGCGTGCCGCATCGATGATTTTTTGTACAATGCTACGGGCTTCGGTGGGGTTTTCCAGCAGGTAATCCTGGAAAAGATCCCCCATGGTCTGTTCCACCGCGCTCTTCACCTCGGAGGAGACCAGTTTGTCCTTGGTCTGGCTGGAGAACTTGGGGTCAGGCACTTTCACGGAGATTACTGCTGTCAGGCCTTCCCGGGCATCATCCCCGGACGGGTTGGCTTTTTCCTTTTTCAGGAACCCTTCCTTGTCCATATAGCTGTTCAGGGTACGGGTCAGCGCCGCCCGGAAACCGGCCAGGTGCGTGCCGCCATCGCGTTGGGGAATATTGTTGGTAAAGCAGAAAATGTTTTCCTGATAGGAATCATTCCATTGCATGGCCACTTCCACCGCAATCCCGTCTTCTTCCCGCTCATAATTGAAGTGGAAGACCTGGTTCAGGGCGGTTTTATTGGTATTCAGGTAGCTGACAAAGGCACTCAGCCCGCCCTCATACTCAAACACATCTTCATCGCCGCTGCGCTCATCCATCAGGTGAATACGCACGCCGGAGTTCAGGAAGCTCAGCTCCCGCAATCGTTTGGCGAGGATATCGTAGTGGAATTTGATATTGCTGAAGGTTTCAGCGGAAGGGCGGAAATGAACCGCTGTACCGCTGGATTCCGTTGTTCCCACTACCTCCAGCGGGTTGGCCGGAACCCCGTGGTTATAAATCTGCTCGTGAACCTGGCCATTGCGACGAATGGTCAATTTCAGCTCTTCCGACAGGGCATTCACCACCGATACCCCCACGCCGTGCAGCCCGCCGGACACCTTATAGGTGTTATCGTCGAACTTACCGCCGGCGTGTAGCACCGTCATGATGACTTCGGCGGCGCTGACACCTTCTTCTTCGTGCATTTCGGTGGGAATACCCCGGCCATTATCCTGGATAGAGACAGATTCGTCCGGATGGATAACCACTTTGATCTCGGAGCAAAATCCGGCAAGCGCCTCATCGATGGAGTTATCCACGACCTCAAACACCATGTGGTGCAGACCCGTGCCATCATCTGTATCACCGATATACATGCCCGGACGTTTACGTACGGCATCCAATCCTTTCAGCACCTTAATGCTGGATGAATCGTAATTCTTCTCTGCCATGGTATTTCCTTATTTGCTCTCGGTGAGGGGGCGCAGCTTGCCATGTTCCACGTGGAACATTTTGCTATCCACCGCCTGTAATGCGTTATTGTCATTCACGATGGCAGCCCATTGGGGCATATCCAACGCTGTAATCAGTGTCTGGTGGCCCGTAGTCGCCAAATACCCCAACAACTGATTACGATGTTCTTCATCCAGTTCTGCCGCCAAATCATCCACCAGCAGCGTACAAACCTTTCCAGCCTGGCTAATCAACGGTAACTGGGCCAACACCATGCCATAGGCCACCAATTTGGCCTGCCCACGGGATAAACGGTCGCGGGCCACAACGCCATGACTTTCAATACGAATATCACTGCGATGGAATCCAGCCTGGCTGAAGCCACGCCGTAGATCATCTGGCTGAAGCCGCTCCAGGGCCTGCCCATAGGACTCATCTTTCTGCAGCCCTGTTTGCAGCCTGAGCCGAATTTTCAGCTCGGGAGCCAATACCACCAAGGCCTCATCCAAACCACGCTGTAGCGCAGCCAGATAGCCCCTGCGTAACCCTTCGATTCTATCAGAAGTCTGGGCCAGTTGCTGATTCCAAAAGCCCAGTTCTCTCGAACTCGGACGGCCGGTGCGCAACAGGGCATTGCGCTGCCTGAGGGCTGCCGAGCCGGCGCGCCACACAGGCATAAACTGATGTTCCACGTGGAACATTCCCCAGTCCATAAAGCGCCGCCGAAGCTGCGATGACCCAAAAACCAACTCAACAGAAGTAGGGTGCAACGCCAACACTGGCAACAGCGCGGCCACCTCACTCAGCGCCCTGGGGGTCTGCCCATTGAGCTTGATCGCATCAATTCCGCCCGGGGTGCGCCGCACTCCCAGCCGGTGCATATCCCCGGCAGTGGTCACCTCCGCATAAAGCGTGGCCGCCTCGGCGCCGTCGCGAACCAGCCGCGACAAACGGCCACCGCGAAAGGAGCGACCGCCACTGCCAATAAAGTAGATCGCTTCAAGCAAACTGGTTTTGCCGCTGCCGTTATCACCCAGGATCACGTTCAACGACGGGGAGAGATCCGCCTCGGCGGTACCATAGTTGCGAAAATCACTCAGCTGAAGGCGGCTAAGCATCAGGGAAACAACAAAAGCGGGGAGGAGGGGAAAACAACAACGGGGTGGCCATGACGACCACCCCGGCAAGACATTGCATTCTCAGAGGCGCATCGGCATAACCACATACACGGCAGCCTTACTCTCAGGGTCAAAGACCAGGGCGCTGCTATTGCTGTCGCCCATTTCCAGCTCTGCCTGGGTGCCACCCATGGTGTTCAGCACATCCAGCAGATAGCTCACGTTAAAGCCAATCTCCAGCGGTGAGCCATTGAAATCCACGGACACTTCCTCTTCCGCTTCTTCCTGTTCCGGGTTGTTTGCCACGATCCGCAAGCTGCCCTCGGACAACTGCACCCGCACACCCCGGTACTTTTCGTTGGACAGAATGGCCACCCGGGCCAGCGCCTGACGCAGGGTTTCGCGGTCTGCAACCACTTTGCGCGAGCCTTCCTTGGGAATCACCCGGTCATACTCCGGGAACTTGCCATCCACCAGCTTGGAGGTAAAGGTGATCGCCCCCACCACGATGCGCACATGATTGCGGCCAATGGTCAGGCGAGCCGCCTCTCCGCTGTCGCCGAGAATGCGCGACAACTCCATCACCCCTTTACGGGGCAGGATCACGGAGGCTTCTTCAACCGGCGCGTCCAGCTCGGCGTCACACAGCGCCAGGCGGTGGCCGTCGGTAGCCACGGCACGCAGACGGCCCGGCTTCAGCTCGAACAACATGCCGTTCAGGTAATAACGCACATCCTGCTGCGCCATGGAAAAGGCAGTGCGATCGATCAGGCCACGCAGCACATCCGGCTTCATTTCCAGGCTGCTGCCTGCAGCATCTTCTTCCTGGTTGGGAAATTCCGAGGCGGGCAGGATAGACAGGGTAAAGCGGCTGCGACCGGAACGAACCAGCATGCGTTCGCCATCCACCTCAAAGCGGATATCGGCTTCCGCCGGCAGGCTCTTGGCAATATCCACCAGCTTGCGGGCGGGCACTGTGGTCTCACCGGGCTCCTGCTCACCTTCCAGCGGCAAGCGCGCCACCAGCTCCAGCTCCAGGTCTGTCCCGGTCATGGAAAGCTGGCCGTCGCCCACTTCCAGCAATACATTGGACAGTACCGGCAGGGTCTGTCGCTTTTCCACCACGGCGGCGACCTGCTGTAGCGGCTTGAGCAGTTGTTCTCTATTGATTGAGAATTTCATTGCGCTTTCCCGTTCTGGTTATTGGGTTTGCTCGCCACAGAGCCACCCCGATTAGGACGTCAATGTCCGTAACAGATTCTGATAGTCTTCTTCGATTTCCGGATTGGATTCCCGCAGCTGCAGCACCTTGCGACAGGCATGCAATACGGTGGTGTGATCCCGGCCACCAAAATTCTCACCGATCTCCGGCAGGCTGTGGCTAGTCAGCTCTTTCGACAGCGCCATGGCAACCTGCCGGGGCCGCGCCACCGAGCGAGTCCGCCGTGGCGATAGCAAGTCGTTGATCTTGATCTTGTAATACTCGGCCACGATGCGCTGGATATTGTCGATGCTGATTTGCCGCGCCTGCAGCGCGATCAGGTCCTTCAGCGCTTCCTTGATCAGACCGATATCAATCTGCGCCCCGGTAAAACGCACATGGGCGATCACCCGGCGCAAGGCACCTTCCAGCTCCCGTACATTAGAACGGATTCGCTGGGCAATAAAGAAGGCCGCGTCGTTGGGCAGATCCACCTTCGCCTCTTCCGCCTTCTTTTTCAGGATCGCCACCCGGGTTTCCAGCTCCGGCGGCTCCATGGGCTGGGACAAGCCCCAACCAAACCGGCTTTTCAGGCGCTCCTCCAAACCATCCACTTCCTTGGGGAACTTGTCACAGGTGAGGATGATCTGCTGACCGTTTTCCAGCAGCGCATTGAAGGTATGGAAGAACTCCTCCTGGGACTGCTCTTTTCCTGCAAAAAATTGAATATCATCGATCAGCAACGCATCCACGGATCGATAGAAGCGCTTGAACTCATTAATGGTCTTGTTGCGCAGAGCAGAAATCATATCCGCCACAAAGCGCTCACTGTGCAGGTAGACCACCTTGGCATTGGGATTGCGCCGTAACAGCTCATTACCCACCGCATGCATCAGGTGAGTCTTGCCCAGGCCAACGCCGCCGTATAACAGCAACGGGTTATAGCCGTGGCTCGCCGGATTCTCGGCCACCTGTTGGGCCGCCGCCGCCGCCATGCGGTTGGACTTGCCCTCGACGAAGGTAGAGAAGGTAAAGCCGGTATTGAGGTTACTGCGATGCTTGCGGGCCCCGCCCAGCGCGGTGGGTTGCGGCCGGCTATCAGACTCCGGCTGACGGGGCGCAGGGGCCACCGCAGGCGTAGTTATCGGACCACTGCCGGTAGCAGGGCCAGAACCATTGAAAGACGCCGCCACGGGCGTGCTGGAACGGGTGGAGCCCACCTCCAGCCGCAATTGCGGCAGCGGCCCTGATTGCATCTCCCCCAATACCTCGCCGATACGGTCCAGGTATTTGTCACGGACCCAGTCCACCACAAACCGGTTGGGGGCAAACAGGGTCAGCTCCGCACCATCCGCAGATGCAGCCACCTGAAGCGGCCGAATCCACATGTTGAACTGCTGCGACGGCAACTCATCTTCGAGTCGCGTCAGACAGCGTTGCCAGAGCTCTTCAGACACGCACCCGCCTTGATTTCCTTGATGTATTGCTCGCTGTCATCGCCCTGCCACAAGAACACAAAGGCACAACCGAGCCAGCCATTCTACCCCTACAGAAGCCCACCTATCCACAGGGGAGCCGGCTTTTTTTAATCGCCTTTTCCTGTGGATAACTAGGCTCATAACCCTGTTGGCGGACCACAGGACAACCCGGTGGATAACCGGAGGCACAACTTATACCCACATTTAATGACAGCTCACCCACACATAACCC
>NZ_LWEZ01001493.1:0-908 GCF_001634945.1 Alcanivorax sp. HI0044 | reverse complement strand
TGGCAATGGCGCCCATCACGCCGACGCTGGCGCCGCCGTAGACCAGGCCGATATTGCGGCGCACCAGTTCATCGGCCAGCGCTTCGGCAGCCTGAATGTAGGCCGGATTGTTGCCGGGGCTGGAACCGCAATAGACGCAGATTCTTTTCATAAATTTCGCTCATGCTCTGTGCAGATGGAGACGCGGTACAAAATTTCTACAGGGCCGCTGCAGGAGTGCCTCTTGAGGCGCGAATCCGTGAGTAAATGGGAAAGGGACAGAACTCGCCGCCTCTGTTTAAGAGCAGGTCGCTGCGGGCGGCGATTCTGTAGACTCGCTACGCCCGGTTCGTCCCTCAAGAGGCACTCCTGCAGTGTTTTACCCCGCCACCGCTGTGGGCTTGTTTACCAGCCGGTCTGCCGGGAAATGACAGGTAAAGGTGCTGCCCTTGCTGAGCTCGCTGGTGATTCCCAGGCGGCCGTTGTGGCGGATCATCACGTGTTTGACGATGGCCAGCCCCAGGCCGGTGCCGCCGGTCTGGGTGACGCGACTGTTGTCCGGGCGATAGAAGCGTTCCGTCAGCCGGGGAATATGGGCCGGGTCGATGCCGATGCCGTTGTCGGTGACAGACAGGTGCGCGCCCTGGGCATCCTGCCACCAGCGGATGCGGATGGTGCCTTCGGCCGGGGTGTATTTCACCGCGTTGGTAATCAGGTTGCCGAAGGCGCTTTCCAGCTCGGCGGGGTTGGCGATCAGCCGGGCGTCGACGGGGACATCCAACTCGATGTGGTGATGCTTGTCGCTGCTGATGGCCAGCGCATTGTCTTTCATGCGGTTGAGCATGCCGTGCACTGGCACCGCCTGGCGCACGCTGTCGGCTTCGGTGCCTTCCAGCCGGGCCAACAGCAACAGGTCGGCCACCAGGGCC
>NZ_LWEZ01001492.1:0-1758 GCF_001634945.1 Alcanivorax sp. HI0044 | reverse complement strand
GCCGTTACCGGCGGATGATGCACTGCGTGCCAAGCAGCCGGAGGGGAAGGCATGAATGACACAATAGCAACAACAGCGGACAGCTCGGCAGGTTGGCAGGCCACCGGCCTTGCGGTGCATCAGGCCAGTGACCTGATTGGCAAGCAGCCTGAGGGCGAGCGGCTGGAAATTGAGGCGGACGTGGTGATCGTCGGCTCCGGAGCGGGCGGGGCGGTCAGTGCTTATGAGCTGGCCCGGCGGGGCTTCAAGGTTGTTGTGCTGGAAGCCGGTGCCTATGTGCCCTCCAAGGACTTCACTGAACGTTTCAGTGAAAGCCTGGATACCCTCTACCAGGACCATGGTGGCCAGACCAATAGCAGCGGCGATCTGCTGGTGTTGCAGGGCGCCTGTGTGGGCGGCTCCACGGTAGTCAATGGTTGTGTGTGCTTTCGCACACCGGATTTCATCCTGCAGGACTGGCAGCGGGATTTTGGTCTCAATGAGCTGACCACGGCGGAACTGACACCCTACTTTGACGAAGTAGAGAAGAACCTGGCCGTTCATGAAAACGGTGAGCATGAGATTCCCCAACACGGGCGCCTGATCCGCGCCGGTGCCAACCGTTTGGGTTGGTCGGTGAAACCGCTGCAGCGCAATATCCGTCAGTGCGGGCTGACCGGGCATTGCCTGTCGGGCTGCAAGACCGAGCGCAAGCAGTCCATGCTGGTGACCTACCTGCCCTGGGCCACAGCCCATGGGGCGCAGATTTACGCGGATACTCGCGTGGAGAAAATCCTTACCGAAAACGGCAAGGCCAGCGGTGTGGCGGCGACGGTAACCCATCGTGATGGCTCTATTGCTGCCCGCATGACGGTGACAGCGCCCCGGGTAATTGTTGCGGCAGGGGCGGTGCAGACCCCGCTGCTGCTGCTGAAAAGCGGGCTGGCTAACCGGTCCGGGCAGGTGGGCAGGAACTTTGCCTGCCACCCGTCATTGTACGTTCCCGCCCGCTACCCGGAGCCGGTTTATCCCTGGCGTGGCGCCATGCTCGGCGTGTATGTGGACGAGTTCATGCACCCCGACAAGGGCGGCTTCGTGCTGGAAGATGGCGGTGCCGGGCTGGTAGAGCTGACCATGGCGGCGGAACCGGGTACCGGCAAGCCGTTCATGGATTACATGGCCGATGCCAAGTACCTGGGCGGGCTGGTCACGCTGATCCACGACCACAATGTGGGCACCATTGAATGGGACGGGGAGCGCAAGAAGATCAACTATCAGCTCAGCGATACGGATTTTCCCTCCATGCAGCGTGCCCTGAAAGCGGCCGCTCGGCTGCATCTGGCGTCGGGTGCCAAAGAAGTCTATGTGCCCGCCAGCGATAATCGGGTGATTCGCAGTGAGGCAGACATCGATGAGATGGTCGATACGCTGGAAAACCTGCCACAGCACCTGCGTATGGTCAGTTATCATCCCCAGGGTACCTGCCGGATGGGGGCCGATCCGGATAACAGTGTGGTCGGTAGCGATGGCCAGAGCCACGATGTGCCCGGGTTATACGTGGCCGACGCCAGCTTGTTACCCACCTCCATCATCGTGAACCCACAGATCACGGTGTATGCGCTGGCCACCCGTATTGCCCGGCAAATGGCCTGAAAGCAGCGGGTTGGGATGCCCGCAGGCCCGCTCTTCGCCATAGCGTATTTCCGCTTGATCATAATGCCTGCCCCCGGTTGCGCCGGGGGCTTTGGCGTTTGTAACGGTTTGTTATAGACTCGGGGG
>NZ_LWEZ01001491.1:0-1449 GCF_001634945.1 Alcanivorax sp. HI0044 | reverse complement strand
CCAGAGTCGGGTGGCGCTTGCCCTTGCTCCAGCTGGTGCCTCCCAGGGTAACGCCGTGATACAGCGTCACGTCATCACCGATTTCTGCGGTTTCACCGATCACCACACCCATGCCGTGATCAATAAAGAAACGCCGGCCGATTTTGGCACCGGGGTGAATTTCGATAC
Source organism: Alcanivorax sp. HI0044 (assembly GCF_001634945.1). Classification (NCBI taxonomy): domain Bacteria; kingdom Pseudomonadati; phylum Pseudomonadota; class Gammaproteobacteria; order Oceanospirillales; family Alcanivoracaceae; genus Alcanivorax; species Alcanivorax sp. HI0044. The sequence continues at coordinate 1,281 of NZ_LWEZ01001491.1, read as the reverse complement.
CGGTGAGCCAGCGCGAAAACGTGGATAGCAGCCGCGCCAGTTGCTTGAAATCACGCGTCCATAACCCATGCGCCAACCGATGAAAAAGCACCGCGTGCAAACCGGGATAGTTGAGCAACACTTCCAGCGTATTGCGGGCCGCCGGGTCCCGGTGAAAGACCGACCGGATGTCCTCGCGCACTTGATCAAACATAACTACCTCAACTTCGAAGCCTTGGGCCTGGGCCCGTTAGGATGACGCCAACAACCGTTTGTTACGGCGCATCAGCCATCATCTCGCGGCATTTTTTTCTCCAATGCCACCAATACGCCCCGCAAAATGCTCATTTCCATTTTGTCCGGTCGGGCGCGCATAAACAAACGGCGCATACGCGTCATCACCTGGCCGGGCTGCGCCGGATTCAGGAATCCACTCTGTGCCATCACCTTTTCCAGGTGGTCCAGAAAACCGGATACCGCTTCGTTGGTGGCCGGCGGCTCATCCCAGAACATTTCCGGCAATGGCATCACTTCGCGACGGGAACGGGATTCCTGCAGATCAAAGTCGTCCCCCAGCAACGCCAGGCGTAGCTCGTAGCTGATTAATTGGACCGCCGACGCCACATTCAAGACCCCATACTCGGGATTGGTGGGCACGCTCACATGAAGGTTACAGCGGCGCAGCTCGTCGTTGGTCAGCCCCCGATCTTCACGACCGAACAGCACCGCAATGCGGGTATCCTGCGGCGCATTGGCCAAATCATGGGACAGCTGTGCCGCCAACTGACGTGGAGTCAGGCAAGGCCACGGAATGCGACGCTGACGGGCACTGGTGCCAATCACCAGAGTGGCTCCTTCCAGCGCCTCGTCCACGCTGTTGCATACCTGTGCAGCTTCCAGCACATCGCCGGCACCGGAGGCCCGCGCCGTCGCCTCCACACTGGGGTAGGCCTGCGGCTGCACCAGACGCAGATCCGACAGGCCCATGGTTTTCATGGCCCGGGCAGCCGCGCCGATATTGCCGGGGTGGGAGGTTTCCACCATCACAATGCGCACATTTTCCAACATGGGAGGCCTCTCATTAAAAAAGGCGCTAATCTTAACACGGCGGCTGCCCTGATCGCGCGGGCTCTGCTACAATCCGCGCCCCGGAACGGGAACCCCGAGTTTCCCTGCCCCGCGCTCTTTAAAGGAGCCTCTGAAGAACGCCTTGCGCGCTCAGTCTTTCAGGCTGGCCCGCAATCTAGGCGCACTTTTGAAGGTGTATGTCGATCCATCGAAAAAGGGCAACAACGAGTGCGG
>NZ_LWEZ01001490.1:0-699 GCF_001634945.1 Alcanivorax sp. HI0044 | reverse complement strand
GGCAATCGTGATGGGCGCGTCTTGGGGTGGGCTGAATGCCTATACGCGCATCCTGTCCGCGCTTCCTGAGGATTTTCCGTTGCCGATCATGTTGGTCCAGCACCAGCATGCCAGTGCGGACAACCGCATGCCATGGCTGTTGGCCCGCTACTGTGCATTGCCAGTGATCTCCCCGGAAGACAAGGAGCCCATCCTCGGCGGGCATGTCTATGTGGCGCCGCCGGGCTACCATATGTTGGTGGAAGAGGATCAGACACTGGCTTTCTCTACGGGAAGGCCTGTACTCTTTTCCCGGCCGGCCATAGACGAACTGTTTTACTCTGCCGGCGCGGTTTATGGCCGCCACTTGTTGGGCGTGATCCTCACGGGGGCCAATGAAGACGGCGCCGCAGGCATGGAATATATACACCGTAGAGGCGGAGTCACCATCGCCCAGTCACCGGTGAGCTCGGAAGCACCCACAATGCCGGAAGCGGCAATAACAACAGGTGCGATTTCCAGGGTACTCGATCTTGAGGCAATCGGGCCCTTCTTGGCGGAACAGGTTGCAGGGTAGTAAGCCTATGAAACAGAACATTTTGGTTGTGGATGATCACAGGGAAAACCTGATCGCGCTGGAAGCGATTCTGGATGCTGATGGCCGTAATCTGGTCATGGCCCAGTCGGGCAATGAGGCCTTGTCCCTCGCCCTGAAGCACG
>NZ_LWEZ01001489.1:0-903 GCF_001634945.1 Alcanivorax sp. HI0044 | reverse complement strand
TTCTTGCGATCCAGATCAGCCAGGTCATCCAGTACTGAATGGAAAGTGCCGTGGGCCAGATCCTCCAGTGCGGATGTGGCCTTTTTATGGCGTAGCAGGCTCTTCGGGCTCATTACCACCAACGGTTTACGCAGTGGCCGTACAGCCTGACGGCGCAACAAGTGATAAATCTGCCCGGGGGTGCTTGGCACACAGACCTGCATGTTGTGCTCCGCGCACAGTTGCAGGAAGCGTTCCAGTCGCGCAGAGGAATGCTCCGGGCCCTGCCCTTCATAGCCATGGGGAAGCAGCATGGTCAGGCCACACAAACGGCCCCACTTGGCCTCGCCGGAAGAGATGAACTGGTCAATCACCACCTGGGCACCGTTGGCGAAATCACCAAACTGGGCTTCCCAGATCACCAGAGATTTGGGAGTGGTAGTCGCGTAGCCATATTCATACCCCAACACCGCTTCTTCAGAGAGCAATGAATCGTAGATATCGAAGCGCGGCTGCCCCTCGTAGAGGTGCTGAAGCGGCACATATTGCTCACCGTCTTTCTGGTTGTGCAGCACCGCGTGACGGTGCGAAAACGTGCCGCGACCACTGTCCTGGCCGGTCAAGCGAATGGCAAACCCCTGATCAAGCAGCGTCGCATAGGCCATGGTTTCCCCATAACCCCAGTTCAGGGGCAAGGCACCGGCGGTCATTTTGCGGCGGTCTTCCAGGATTTTCTTCACCTGACGCTGAACGACCACCCCTTCCGGCGGTGTTTCCAGGCGGGTAGCCAGATCCTGCAATTTCTTCAGCGGGTACGACGTATCCCAGTCATCTTCAACCTTATGACCGATGTAGGGAGACCAGTCCACGAACAGTGCCTTGTTCGGCTCACGCACCAGGGATTTCACCACATGGTTACCGGCG
>NZ_LWEZ01001488.1:0-1240 GCF_001634945.1 Alcanivorax sp. HI0044 | reverse complement strand
TGCCGGGCGTCAAAGGGGGTATTCCGGTTAACACCTTTGTGGGGGAGCNAAGTTGGGATCGTTATGATCGCAGGCTGAATGAAGCGACCCTGTTTGTAGATCAACGCCTGAATGACCATTGGAACATGGCACTGACCGCCCGCCATTCCAGTTCTGAGACCGAAACCCGCGAACACTGGGCGGCTATCGGAGCCGGGGTTGCCAGTGATGGGACAACGAATCGGACCATCCATATGGCGGACCGGGAAACGAGCATCAGCAACTTTGATGCTCGCATGGAAGGTAACTTCGGTTTTGCCGGCACTTACCACACTCTCGCGATTGGGGTGGATTACCAGGATGCGCTCTGGGAGGAAGGTAACTATGAATCCACCCTGGGCTCGCCAATCAACCTCTATGATCCGGTGTACGGCAACGTGGATTATAGTGCACTGACACCTGAGGACCGCAATGACAACGCCATTCGTCAAACTGGCGTGTACCTGATTGACCATATGGAGATTGGTAATGTGGTGGTATCCGGCGCCCTGCGCCACGACGAGTCCACCAACAAGGTCTATGTGGTTAACGATAACAACAATGAAAGTGATGACAGCGAAACCACCGGCCGTCTTGGCTTGATGTACCAGTTCGATTTTGGCCTCTCTCCCTATGTGAGTTACTCCGAGGCCTTTGTGCCGAATCTGGGGACTAACGATGGCAGCAGCCTTGCAGCCACCACTGGCGAGCAGCAAGAGGCCGGTTTCAAATACCTCAACGACTCGGGTGATCTTTCTGTCACTGCAGCCTATTTCTACATTGAAGAAACCAACCGTGTGGTGCAGGGAAGCAGCCCCAACACCGTTGACCAGGTCGGCGCTAAATCCGAGGGCTGGGAACTGGAAGTGAAGAAGCGCTTGGGGAATCTTGAGCTGCTGGCCAGTTACACCGACCAACGTGTGGTGGATGACCAATCTGGTGAGCGTCTGCCGTACCTTGCCGACCGTCTGGCCTCTGCCTGGGGTAAGTACGAACTGGAAAATGGTCTGCGCTTTGGTGCCGGTGTGCGTTATGTGGGCGACAATGTGGGCTTTGATTATGCCGGCGATGCAGATGGTGTGGGGGCCAACCCGAAGGTTCCCTCTGTCACGCTGTATGACGCGATGCTCGGTTACGCTGTCAGTGACTGGGACTTCAGCCTCAACGTGCGCAACCTGACAGACAAGGAATACGTCTCCTGGTGCCGCGGTCAGTTGGGTCC
>NZ_LWEZ01001487.1:0-1178 GCF_001634945.1 Alcanivorax sp. HI0044 | reverse complement strand
CTGCGGCGCCTGCATGGCCTCCACCAGATCGCACACGCAGACCTCCCCCTGACCGTGCAGCAGGCAGATCAGGCTGAGGCGAATATCGTCGCCGAGGCATTTGCAGAGCTGGGTGGGTGTAAGCATGTGCGAACCTTATATCCGCATATTCGGAAATACGGATATTAGCGACATGATACGCGACACGCAACATGCTTCATTCAACATCGCGGGGCGATTTCATGACGATGACGGAAAGAAAAAGGCCGCGCCCGAAGATCAGGCACGGCCTTGTAAAAGATCGCAGGAGCGGGTTTTCCTTGTAGCTCGCCGCTTGAAGCTCGTAGCGGCCTTTATTCCTTCAGCTTCTTTTCGATCTCATCGATGCTGATATGGCGCACATCCTTGCCTTCCACCAGATAGATCACCTGTTCGCCGATATTGCGGGCATGGTCGCCGATGCGCTCCAGGGCGCGCAGGGACCAGATGATGTTGAGTACCCGGGAAATGGCCCGCGGATCTTCCATCATGAAGGTGACCAGCGAGCGCATGGCGCTGCGATATTCCAGGTCCACTTCTTTGTCTTCGGCGGCCACGGCCAACGCTTTCTGGGCATCGAAGCGGGCAAAGGCATCCAGGGAATCGCGCAGCATGTTGCGCACATGGTTACCGATATGGCGCACTTCCACATAACCGCGGGGCGACTCGCCTTCTTCCGCCAACTGCAGCCCCATGCGGGCAATTTTGGCTGACTCATCACCAATGCGTTCAAGGTCGGACACCGCCTTGGACACGGCAATAATCAAACGCAAATCCGACGCCGCCGGCTGGCGCAGCGCCAACACCTTGGTGCATTGCTCGTCGATCAGAATTTCCAGATTATCGACCCGGTCTTCGGTTTCTATCACTTTTTCTGCCAGCGCCGAGTCTGCCTGCAGCAATGCCTGAAGCGCATCCACTACCTGCTTTTCCACCAGACCACCCATTTCCATCAGGTGGTTACGGATGGATTCCAGCGCTTCGTTAAACTGGGTCGAGCTATGCTCGCCAAAATGCATACGGTCCATTCTCTTGCTCTCCTTACCCGCGCGTTAACCGAAGCGGCCAGTGATATAAGCTTCCGTCAGATCGTGTTCGGGCTTGGTGAACACAGTCTCGGTATCATTCATTTCCACCAGACGACCCAGGTGGAAATAGGC
>NZ_LWEZ01001486.1:0-1749 GCF_001634945.1 Alcanivorax sp. HI0044 | reverse complement strand
GCGCCGGTCGCTATTCACACCCAGGAACCGGAAATCGTGTCCCGCTTTGAACTCAGCCGCTCCCGTGCCGGCAGCCGTTTGCTGGACTTCCTGCAGCGTGTCCGGCAGCGGGATATTCCGGGGCTGAATGATCAGGGCGGGTTGCTGAGCGAGGCCTGGCGCGACCTGACGGTGAAAACCGGTATTCCCCTTGAGGATGTGGTTGGCCCTTTCGACAACGTGAACCAGATTACCCAACGGTTGAGCAATGCCTTGTCCACGGTGTTGTTTGTGTCGGATCTGTCCATAGGCGAGGGGCTGGAACCCAATGAGGTGCTGTCTTTGCCGCTGGGGTCATTCCGCCAGGCCCAGGAAGATATCGGCCTGATCCGGGCGCTGGCTCTGTATGTGAGTCTGCGTGGCGGTTACCTGGGGGACAATGACGCCCGGCGGTTGGAGAATGCCTGGCAGCGTTTGCAGCACCAGGTGACTATCATTGATAGCGAAATCAAGGCGCTGGTGGCACGTACCGGTGCCATTGAGTTGCAGCAGCAGTGGCGCTTGGTGCAGGGCGGTTTGCTGTCGTTTCTGGAGTGGTCCGAGCAGGAATTGATTCTGGCGCCACGCATTCAGGTCTCCTGGGAAGAGGCTTACGACCACAGCCGCAGTGCCATGAAATCCCTGGATGGGCTGTCCGCCACGTTGATTTCCCTGGCGGACCAGCTGCTCAGCAATGTTCGCCAGGAAAAGGCCCGGGCCACGGTCTGGATGATGCTGGGTATCGTGCTGCTGTATGGGCTGGTGTTGGGGTTGGCGTTGTGGGTGTACCGGGCCAATTACCGGGCGATCAATGCCCGTGCCGAGAGCCAGGCCAAGGGTCTTTTCCTTGCCCGCATGAGCCACGAAATCCGAACGCCGCTGAACGGCGTGATCGGCTTGGCGGAATTGTTGCGCGAGACCGACCCGTCGCCACGGCAGCAGGAATATATCAGCCTGATTGATAGCGCCGGCCGTACCCTCACAGCGCTGATCAACGATGTGCTGGATTTCGCCAAGATTGAAGCAGGCAAACTGCAATTGGTTGAAGAACGCTTTGACTTGCCGACGCTACTGGCGGAATGCGTGCAGATGTTCAATTTGCCGGCCAGTGATAATGGCACCCTGGTGATTCTGGATGTGGATCCGCACACTTCTTCGGATGTGGTGGGGGACGCGATCCGGCTACGCCAGATCCTGATCAACCTGGTCGGCAACGCAGTAAAATTTACCCGCAATGGGCGGGTTGTATTGTCCCTGGTGTGCCGTCGCAGTGGCGGCGAAGCCCCGCTGTTCACCTTTGCGGTGACCGATACCGGCATTGGCTTGACCCAGGACGAGCAAGCGCAACTGTTCCAGCGTTTTTCTCAGGCTTCCGCCAATACCGCCCGTCGCTATGGAGGTACCGGGCTGGGGCTGTCCATCAGTCGCGAACTGGTGGGGCTGATGGGCGGAGAGATCCATGTGCACAGTACTCCGGGGCTGGGGTCCCGGTTCAGCTTCAGTATCCAGATGACCAGCGAGCAGGGTGACATCCCGATGATGGCGGAGCTGCCGCCAGCCAGTTGGCTCTGGGATGTGCAGGGAAGCCTGGTGGATTGGCTGGCCGATGACCCGCGTTTCGACACCGTGAAAGTGGTGAGGAGCATGGGGCAACTGGCGGAGGTGAACGGGGAGATCCGCAGTGGTGTTCTGCTGATCAATGGCCTGCCTGAGCAGGCGCTACTCGACGAA
>NZ_LWEZ01001485.1:0-436 GCF_001634945.1 Alcanivorax sp. HI0044 | reverse complement strand
GCCGTCAGCGCCAGGTTTGAAAGGGGCAGAACAGAGCATTGCGTTGCCGTTCATCAAGGGGCTGACGCCGGACTTTCTTTCCCATTTTGATATCCGCTACGCAGAGGGTATGCCGCCGTTTAGTGGCAGTGCAGCGCCGGATTTCGGGGGCTACATGGGCTTCACCGTACCCCCGGAAACAATGAGCACAGCGGCGCTGATTGCCCTGGTGGATACTTGGCCGCCTTCGGTGCTGCCGTTGCTCAAAGGCCCGGCACCGGCCAGTTCCCTGACCTGGACCATGGAGCTGCTGGATGATCCGGGGTCTCGCCCGGCGGATACTTTGTGGCAATATCGGGTAAACACTGACCAGTGCAGTGATGGCTATGGACAAAGCCAGGCTGTGATCTGGGACGCGGCTGGCCAAGCCGTGGCACTGAGTCGACAGACATTTACG
>NZ_LWEZ01001484.1:0-894 GCF_001634945.1 Alcanivorax sp. HI0044 | reverse complement strand
CCGATCTGATGAGGATGGTAAATAAAGGGCCGCTATTTTCAGGCATGCAAAAAGTGAGAGATCATGACATTCGATGAAATTTTGGCCACGGTGGATGGCAAGGGCAGTGCCACCTTCCCTGAAGGCTGGGGGCAGGGCCGTGCGCTGTTTGGTGGATTGGTCGGCGCGGTGCTGTTTGATCATCTGCAAAAGACAGTGGCGAGTGGGCGGTTCTTGCGCAGTTTTTCTCTGTCTTTTGTGGCGCCGGCATCGCCTGGGCAGGTTGCTCTGGACGCAACGGTGCTACGGGAAGGGAAATCGGTGATGCAGGCGATGGTGTCTGCGCGCCAGGGCGAGCAGGTGGTCGCGGTGATGCTGGCCAGTTTCGGCGTGGGCCGGGAGTCCAAAGTGGTGGTGGAAGGGCCGTCAGCGCCAGGTTTGAAAGGGGCAGAACAGAGCATTGCGTTGCCGTTCATCAAGGGGCTGACGCCGGACTTTCTTTCCCATTTTGATATCCGCTACGCAGAGGGTATGCCGCCGTTTAGTGGCAGTGCAGCGCCGGATTTCGGGGGCTACATGGGCTTCACCGTACCCCCGGAAACAATGAGCACAGCGGCGCTGATTGCCCTGGTGGATACTTGGCCGCCTTCGGTGCTGCCGTTGCTCAAAGGCCCGGCACCGGCCAGTTCCCTGACCTGGACCATGGAGCTGCTGGATGATCCGGGGTCTCGCCCGGCGGATACTTTGTGGCAATATCGGGTAAACACTGACCAGTGCAGTGATGGCTATGGACAAAGCCAGGCTGTGATCTGGGACGCGGCTGGCCAAGCCGTGGCACTGAGTCGACAGACATTTACGGTATTTGCATGAAATCGGAACTGGCACCGCTGACAGCGCGAACACTGGGGGATCAGG
>NZ_LWEZ01001483.1:0-22315 GCF_001634945.1 Alcanivorax sp. HI0044 | reverse complement strand
GCAGTGACAGGGTATCCTTCAGCCGGGCAGACTCCTGCTCCAGCTGCCGGTCGTCGGAAGTCCAGTTCCCCTGGCTAACCACCACGGCGCTCAGCAACGCAATCAGCCCCACCACCACCATGATTTCCAGCAGGGTAAAGCCGGATTGCAGCGTGCGGGGCAAGCGCATGTTACTGAACGTCGCGCCAGTTGATGTCCGCGTCGGAGCCTTCGCCGCCCTCAACACCATCGGCGCCCATGGACAGCAGATCGAATGGCCCTTCTACACCGGGGCTGATATAAACGTAATCGTTGTTCCAGGCATCCAGGGGGACTTTCGGCAAGTAGCCACCATCCGGCCATTTGCGGGCTGAATTAGGGCGTTCCACCAGGCCGTTGAGGCCTTCTTCACTGGTGGGGTAGCTACCATTGTTGAACTTGTAGAGGTCCAGCTGCTGGACGATCTTGCCCATATTGGCTTTAGTCAGATCTACCTTGGCAGTTTCACCCTGCCCGATCACGTTGGGCACAATCACCGCAGCCAACAGACCAATAATGGCCACCACCACCATAATTTCCAGCAGGGTAAACCCCGACATGGCACGCTTTGCTTTCATTCTTTCACCTTAACCGGCTAGTAAGTTATTCATTTGCATGATCGGCAGCATGACCGACAGGACAATCATTACAACCACCCCCGCCATCACCAGCAACATGATCGGGCCGAGCAGCCCCACCATGGTATTGATCGTGCTACTCAGTTCCCGTTCCTGATAATCCGCAGCCCGGGTCAACATATTGTCCAGTTCACCGCTGGCCTCACCGCTGGCAATCATCTGCACCAGCATGGGCGGAAAATAACCGCTGGCATCCAGGGCACGACTGAGGCTGCCGCCCTCGCGAACCTTGGCGGCGGCGTTTTTGACCGCATTACGAACCGCGAGATTACCCACCACCTGGGCGGCGATAAACAGGGCATCCACCAGCGGTACACCGGAGCGACCGAGAATGCCCAGGGTGCTGGCCAGCCGGGCACTGTCGCCAGCACGCAGCATGGTGCCCACCAAAGGCATATTCACCAGCCGTTGATGCACCCGTAAGCGAAAGCGTGGATCACGCATGGCACGCATGAAGATCACCACGCCGACCACGATCAGTAACACCACCAGCCAGCCCCAACCACGGGCAAAGTCGCTCATGGCCATGACAATACGGGTCAGCAGCGGCAGAGCCTGGTCCCGCCCTTCAAAAACAGCCACCAGCTTGGGCACCACGAAGGTCATCATCAGCATGATGACGATGGAGGCAAACACCATGATAAAGGCGGGATAAATCATCGCCTGAGCCACGGAACGCCCCGTGTCATGCCGGGTTTCAAGGTAATCGGCGAGCTGCTCCAGCACCTGCTCCAGGTGACCACTCTGCTCACCGGCGGCCACCGTGGCACGGTACATTTCCGGAAAAGCGCGGGGAAAGGATTCGAAACTGCGGGCCAGGCTGTAGCCCTCGCGGACCTTGGCACGCACCGCCAGCATAATCCGCTCAATGCGGTCATTGGCAGCCTGCTTGGAAACCGCTGACAAGGCTTGCTCCACCGGCAGGCCGGATTTCAGCAGTGTGGCCAGCTGGCGGGTAATCAGCGCCTGTTCGGCACCATTGATCTTGCCGGAGCCGGCAAAACGGCCCATCCCCTGGCTGTTGGTATCGCTGGCCTCGTTAACCTCCAGGGGAACCCAGCCCTTGTCACGGAGTTGCTGGCGAACCTGGCGGGCACTGTCGGCTTCCAGTGTACCTTTGTTGATTTTGCCCCTGTGATCCAGGGATCGGTATTCGAATGCTGGCATGCGGCTGCTGTCCCGTTAGTCCTCGCGGGTCACCCGCAGGACCTCTTCTACACTGGTATGTCCGCCGAGCACCTTGCGCCAGCCATCCTCACGAATGCCGCTGGTCAGTGTCCGGGCATGGCGGTTGAGTTCCAGCTCGCCGGCGCGGTCGTGGATCAACTGGCGCAGGGTGTCATCCACCAGCACCAGTTCGTAAATCCCGGTACGGCCCCGGTATCCCTGATTATTACAGGCTTCACAGCCATTAGGGTGATACAGCGTACAACTTTCATTGGCCGGCAGGCCCAGCATTTCCAACTCGCTGGCACTGGCCTGGTACGGGGTTTTGCAATCATCACAGAGGACTCGCACCAGCCGCTGGGCCAACGAGCCCAGCAGGGAGCTGGAGAGCAGAAACGGCTCAATCCCCATATCCTGCAAACGAGTGACCGCCCCCACCGCCGTATTGGTGTGCAGGGTAGACAGAACAAGGTGACCGGTGAGGGAGGCCTGCACCGCAATTTCAGCGGTTTCCAGATCCCGGATTTCACCCACCATGACCACATCCGGATCCTGGCGCAGAATGGCGCGCAGGCCGCGGGCAAAGGTCATGTCGACCTTGGTGTTGACCTGGGTCTGGCCGATGCCTTCAAGCTGATACTCAATGGGGTCTTCGACCGTGAGAATATTGCGCGAGCTGTCGTTGAGTTCGGTCAGCGAGGCATAAAGCGTGGTGGTTTTACCGGAGCCAGTCGGGCCGGTGACCAGAATAATGCCATGGGGCTTGTGGATGAGCTCGCGCATGTGGGCATCACAGGTGTCCCCCATGCCCAGGTGGGACACCTGAAGGCGTCCGGCCTGCTTGTCCAGCAGCCGCAGCACCACCCGCTCACCATTACTGGCGGGCATGGTGGATACCCGTACGTCCACGTCCCGGCCGCCAATGCGCAGGGAAATCCGGCCATCCTGGGGAATCCGCTTTTCGGCGATATCCATTCGCGCCATCACCTTGATCCGCGACACCAGCAACGGCGCCAACTCCCGTTTCGGGGTCAGCACTTCGCGGAGCACACCATCCACCCGCATGCGCACCACCAGGCGGCGCTCGAAGGTTTCCACATGGATATCCGACGCATCTTCGCGAATGGCTTCCTGCAGCAAGGCATTAATCAGCCGGATGATGGGAGCATCATCTTCCTGCTCCAGCAAATCCGAGGTTTCCGGCAGGGAGTCCGCCAGGCTGGCCAGGTCGAGCCCTTCCAAATCATCCGCCGCTTCCGCCGCCGCGCCGCGTTGCTGTTCATAGGTGATCGCCATGGCTGCGGTGAAGGCGGTGTCATCCATGGGCACCAGCCGGGGCAGACGACCGATATGGCGCTGCACTTCCCCCAGGGCGGCCACGGAAACATCCTGCCGGTGGCACAGCTCTTTGTGACCATCACGCTCACGCAACAGGACACCATAGCGCCGCGCGAAGCCGTAAGGCAGCAGCGACGGAGGAAGCTCCATATTGTCTGGCATCTCCAGGTGCTCAGTCATAGCTCAATACTTGTCCATTAGGTTCTCGACCACATCACGGGTGACCGCATTCAACGTCAGGAACTGAAAGCCCACCTGATACTCGCCGGGGGCATCCAGGGTTTCAGCCCAGACCACCCGGGCGTCGAAACTGACCGTATTCACACCCGCTATCTGGTCTGGGAGCACCATGCCCAACTGCAATTGTTCGCCATGGGGCAGTTCCCGGCGGGAAAACAGCTTGAAGCCATCCACGCTCAGGTTCATCAACCGCCCCACGTTACCACCGGTGCTGCGATCAAACACTACCATCTCGCGGAACAGTTTCTTGCGCGGGTTGCGGCGGTGGTCGCGGGCGCTGTCCTTGACATCGTTTTCGTCATCGGCAGGACGCAGTACCACCACCACGCCGGTGACGTTCCCCGTATCATCGGTAATGGCATTGGCACGCACCGACAAGGCCAACAATCCGTCCTCGTCTGCGGTGTACAAACTGTGCTCGTTTTTCCAGCTTTCGCCCTGCAGGCAGGCATCTCGCAACGGGGAGTCGTCCCAGCTCCAGCGCAACTTGCCGGCATCGTCATTGAACAACAGCTCCGCCATATCGTTGCCAACCAGGGCATCACGGTTCTGTCGCAGCAGGGCACAAGCCGCCTCATTGCAAAAGGTGACCTTGCCCTCGGCATTGGCTCCGATAAGCGCTTCACCCAAAGCATGAAGCAAGCGTTCGTTCTCGTCCTTGAGCCGCTTCATCTGCACCACGGCCTGCTGCAACTTGCGCCGCTGGCGATCCAGTTCCAGGAAAACACTGACCTTGGCTTCCAGTATTTTCTGGTCGATGGGTTTGAACAGATAATCCACAGCGCCACATTCGTAGCCCTTGAAGACATATTTCTGCTCTTTGGAGATCGCCGTAACGAAAATGATCGGAATGTGGCGGGTCTTCTTGTTCTTGCGCATGAGTTCGGCCACTTCGAACCCATCCATCTCCGGCATCTGCACATCAAGCAGTACCAGCGCGAAATCGTGCTTCAGGGCGAGGGACAAGGCCTCATTGCCCGACTGGGCCATGACCAGATTACGGCCATCAGCATCCAGAATCGCTTCCAGCGCGATCAGGTTTTCCCTGTGATCATCCACAACCAAAATGTTCTGTTTCATAGGCTTACTACCCTGCAACCTGTTCCGCCAAGAAGGGCCCGATTGCCTCAAGATCGAGTACCCTGGAAATCGCACCTGTTGTTATTGCCGCTTCCGGCATTGTGGGTGCTTCCGAGCTCACCGGTGACTGGGCGATGGTGACTCCGCCTCTACGGTGTATATATTCCATGCCTGCGGCGCCGTCTTCATTGGCCCCCGTGAGGATCACGCCCAACAAGTGGCGGCCATAAACCGCGCCGGCAGAGTAAAACAGTTCGTCTATGGCCGGCCGGGAAAAGAGTACAGGCCTTCCCGTAGAGAAAGCCAGTGTCTGATCCTCTTCCACCAACATATGGTAGCCCGGCGGCGCCACATAGACATGCCCGCCGAGGATGGGCTCCTTGTCTTCCGGGGAGATCACTGGCAATGCACAGTAGCGGGCCAACAGCCATGGCATGCGGTTGTCCGCACTGGCATGCTGGTGCTGGACCAACATGATCGGCAACGGAAAATCCTCAGGAAGCGCGGACAGGATGCGCGTATAGGCATTCAGCCCACCCCAAGACGCGCCCATCACGATTGCCCTGACTGCTCCCTTGCAAGTGCTCACGATGAGTGGCCGCTGCCCTCCTCACCCCGGGTCTTGCCTGCTTCATAGGCGGCCCGATGTGCCTGGGCTTCTTTGAGTTTGGCTTGCAGTTCACGGCGCTGCTTGTCCAGCCCCAGAAAAAAATCCACCTTGCTCTTGAGGATCAACGGATCCAGGGGCTTGAACAGATAATCCACGGCCCCGGCCTGATACCCTTTAAAAACGTACTTCTTTTCCTTGCTAATCGCCGTCACGAAGATAATGGGGATAGTCTGGGTGTCCTTGCGCTGGCGCATCAGCTCGGCCACTTCAAAACCGTCCATGCCCGGCATCTGCACGTCCAGCAGCACCAGGGAAATATCTTCCTTAAGCAGAATTTTCAGCGCCTCCTGCCCGGAGTGCGCTTTCAGGAGGGTTCGCCCCTCCCCTTCGAGGACTGCCTCAAGCGACACCAGGTTGGCCGGCTGATCATCCACCAATAGCAGTTTCTGCTCAATCATCGGTTGTCTCTAGTCATGCGTGGTGTGGAAACTGCCGTTTGCGAAAAATGCGCAACGGCTTGTTGATAACATCGAACGTGTCTTCCTGGCCGCTGAACCGCAGGCTTTCCTTGGTTCCCAGGCACAGGTAGCCGCCCATATCCAGGCTCTCACTAAACAGCCTGATCACCCTCTCCTGCAGAGGCCTGTCAAAGTAGATCAAGACATTTCGGCACAGGATAACGTGCATTTCACCAAAAACCTGATCCGTTGCCAGATCATGATCGGCAAAAACGATATTGCGTTTCAGCCGCTGCTCCATGATTACGCTGTCATAACGCGCAGTGAAATAGTCAGACAGGGAATGCTTGCCACCGGCACGCCGGTAGTTGTCACCATACTGTTTGACCGCTTCAATGGAGTAAATGCCCTTTTTGGCCGACGCCAACACATTCTTGTCGATATCCGTGGCGTAAATCATGGCCCGGTCGTAGAGCCCTTCCTCCTCCAGCAATATCGCCATGGAATAGATCTCTTCGCCGGTTGAACAACCTGCGTGCCAGATCTTGATAAAAGGAAAGGTCTTGAGAACCGGCACCACGTCTTCACGGAAGGCGCGGTAAAAATCCGGGTCCCGGTACATCTCTGTCACGTTCACGGTCAGGTCGTTAAGCAGCGTGACGAAGAAGGGCCGGTCGCGCAGAACCTTGTCGGTCATTTCCATGATCGACGCAAAGCCTGACATGGTCAGGCGATGCATGATCCGCCGACGCATGGAAGCGCGGCTATAGGACCGGAAGTCGTAGCCGTACATCTGGTAAATCGCCTCCAGTAACAGGCGAATTTCGATGTCCTCGACACTAACTTCGTCATCGTCGATCGGGTATGTTTCAGCCATAACGCTATTCCGCCACGGTTCCTGTCTTCATAAAGTGACTGCGGACATGTTTTGCACCCACTACTTGTGCAGCCAGACCCGTAGCAACGAGGTAAGCTTCGCCATATCAATGGGCTTGGAGCAGTAATCATTGGCCCCGGCTTCAATGCATTTGGCGCGGTCATCCTTCATGGCCTTGGCCGTCAACGCCAACATCGGCAGCTTGCTGAAACGAGCCTGTTCACGAATCCGCCCCATGGCTTCATAGCCATCCATTTCCGGCATCATGATATCCATTAACACAATGTCGATGGAGGGATTTTCATCCAGCGATTCCAGCGCCTCGCGGCCATTATTGGCGATACTGATGGCAAAACCCAACTCTTCCAGCTGCGCCGACAGCGCGTAGATATTACGCATGTCGTCATCCACCAGCAGCAATTGCTTGCCTTCGAAAATGTCATCGCGATGCTCGATGGATTCCGCAGTCGGGCGGCGATTGGCCGGCAAGGTGGATTCCAGCCAGTGCAGGAACAGGGACGCTTCGTTGAGCAGTCGCTCGTGGGAGCGTTCCGTCTTGAGAATGATACGGTCCGCATACTTGCGCAGTTTCGCCTCTTCTTCGCGGGTCATGTCCTTGCCGGTATAAACCACCACGGGAACACTGTCGTAGTCGTCACTGGCATGGAGCTTTTCCAGCAGCTCGAAACCGCTCATGTCCGGTAGTGTCAAATCCAGAATCATGCAGTCGAACACGGTATTCTGCAGGGCATCCAGTGCTTGCTGGCCGCTAGTTGCAGCGGTGATTTCAACCCCTTTCTGGTCGAACAGCTCACGGATACTTTCGTGCTGGATTTCACTGTCTTCCACCACCAGAAGGCGGCGCACATTGGTTTCGATAGCGCCTTCAATTTTGGCGAAAGCAGAGAGAATGTCGTCCTGATTGGCTGGCTTGGTCATGAAATCCAGCGCCCCCAGTTCCAGCGCCTTCTTGCGCTCATCACGCCCGGACAGGAAGTGCACCGGGATGTCCTTGGTGCGCGGGTCCGCCTTGAGCTTTTCCATGACTTCCCAGCCATCGATACCCGGCAGGCCAATGTCCAGAATAATCGCGCTGGGCCGGTAATGGCTGGCATATTCCAGCCCATCCTCACCGTCGTGACAGATATGGCCTTCCAGGCCGTAGTCCGATGCCAGCTCGACCAGAACCCGGGCAAACTCTTTGTCGTCTTCGACAATCAGCACGGTTTTTTCCCGGACCACGAAATCGTCGCCATTGGTATCCAGCGGTGTCATCGACGCGGTATGGGCTTCCGCGTTGCTGCCGATGTCTTCGTCGGCATGACCGGCTGCGGCATTATTGATTTCAAGCGCATCGGCGCTGCCAACGGGCAAATAGAGCATAAAGGTAGCGCCCTGCCCTTCACCGTCGCTATGCAGGCCGATTTCCCCGCCCAACAAACGCGCCAGCTCACGGGAAATGGTCAGGCCCAGGCCAGTGCCGCCATATTTACGGCTGGTGGTGCCATCGGCTTGCTGGAAGGCCTCGAAAATCAACTTCTGTTTTTCATCCGCAATTCCGGTGCCGGTATCGATCACCGCAAACTTCAGCGTCTGCCCCGGTACCAGGTGGCGCGAAGGCAACGCTTCGGAAGCATCCGGTTGCGTGATACTCAGCGTTACCGATCCTTGCTCGGTGAATTTCAGTGCATTGGAAAGCAAATTCTTGATGATTTGCTCAAGACGCTGACGGTCTGTGTAGAAGTGCTCAGGCAACGTATCACCAAGCTCGACCTTGAAATCCAGATTGCGGCTCTCGGCAACGTGGGCGAAATTCCGGCGGAAGTGCTCCACGATTTCCGGTGGCGACAGGTCGTCAATGATGACATCCATCTTGCCTTCCTCGATCTTGGAAATATCGAGGATGTCATTGATCAGGCTAAGCAGGTCCGAGCCCGCAGAATGGATAACCTGGGCGTGCTCTACCTGCTTTTCCTCCAGGTTGCCGCGTTTATTCTGCCCCAGGGCATTGGACAGGATCAGAATCGAGTTGAGCGGTGTGCGCAGCTCGTGGCTCATGGTCGACAGGAATTCGGATTTATAACGGGAAGACATCTCCAGCTCGCGAATCTTGTCTTCCAGTTCATGGCGCAGCAGCTCAAGCTCGTCATTCTTCTGCGCCATTTCTGATTTCTGCTCCGTCAGCATCCGCGCCTGCGCTTCAAGCTCTTCATTGGTAACGCGCAGCTCTTCCTGCTGGGCCTGCAGGCTTTCTTCAGATGCCCGCAACGCCTGGGTTTGTGATTCCAACTCTTCGTTGATGGCTTTCAGCTCTTCCTGCTGCTGCTGCAGGCGAGATTCGGAGGCAGACAGTTCCATGGCCTGCTCTTCCAGGTCTTCATTGGCCTGGGCCATTTCCGTTTTTTGCCGCTCCAGAGCATCAGCCTGGGACTGTGTCTGCTCCAGCATGAGCGCGAGACGAAAACGGCTTTGCGCACTGTGCAAGGACACGGAAATGACGGCCACGCACTGCTCCATAAAGGCCAGGTCATCATTACTGAAGTCCCGGAACGCGCCGATTTCGAGCACGCCTTTCACTTCGTCCTCGTGGACAATAGGCATCACCATCACATTGCGCGGCTGGCCGGTACCGGTGCCGGACGCAATGCTGATGTAATCATCCGGCACCTGCTCCAGCAGAATGCTCTTGCGCTCCAGTGCGCACTGCCCCACCAGGGACTCCCCCAGACGAAATTCATTGGCCAGATGTTTACGCCGCTGCATGGCGTAGGAACTGCTCAGGGTGAGCAACTGCGTGTCCGGATCATAGCTGTAAAATGCACCCACCTGCGCCTCAACCACCGGCACCAGGAAACTCAGCATGTTATTGCCAAGCTGTTCGAATCCCATCTCCCCGCGCATGCGGTTATTCAGCTCAGCCAGATGGTTCTTCACCGTTTCCTGGCGACGATCTTCGGTATGGCGCGCCACCAAAGCATCGCGCATTTTACGGATAGCGTGTAGCAAGTGGCCGGTTTCATCCCGGCCGCCTTTCTCGATACGGGTATCCCACTTGCCATTGGCAATGTTGTCTGCCGCATCAACCGCGCCTTCCAGCGGCAGGGTAATGGCCCGGGTCACGCGCAAGGCGATGAGTGCCAACAAGGTGAACGCCACCAACCCGAGAAAGAGCCCGATTTTCTGGGTACCCAGATTATCTGAACGGCTCTTGTTCAGGGTGTCACGAAACGCTTCGTAACGCTGTTGCTCAAACGCTTTCTGGTTACCTTCGTAGGTATCCTGCAGGGCTCTGACATGCCCTATACGCTGGTAAAGATCATCCGACGAACCGTTATTGGTAATCAGGCTGCGGGCCAGCGCCGTCGCTTCGTCGATATAGGCGGTAAAATTGCGTCGCAATTCTTCCACACCAGCGGAAAGCGTTGGATCGGTGCGTCGAATGTCACCCAGCCGCTGCTCGAAGGCCGCCGCCCTGGACTGAGCTTCTTCCAACAGGTCCGGGTCCGCCTGGGTTATGGCCGCGATGTAGGATTCGCTAATAGCGATAAAATCCACATTATTCGCATTGATCAACTCAAGAACCGGGAAGTCCTGGCTTTCAATCCGCTTGAGATGATCGATATTGGTTTCGGCGATGTAGAAGCTGTAGGCCGCGTAGACCACAAACAGCACAATCCCCAGCCCGGCTACAGACAAGATCTTCAGCCGCACGGACAGGTTCTGGAACCAGTTCATTGAGATAGCCCTCATGCCTTTTCCGGCTTGTTGTTATCCAGGCCCCTTTGCAGGGCTAAGACTAAAGTGTGAGGCTACCAGAAACTGACAGAAAGCGGCAATAAATCACATGAATAGCGCAGGCTAGAAAGCTGATTTTTCAGGGATAAAACAGGCCAAACCGACAAAGAAAGCGCAATAAAATGCACTTGCAAGCGCGCAAAGCTGATGCCGGGCGGTGCCTTAAACTAGCCACCCGGCAGACGAGCACAATGGGTCAACAGGCTGAAATGCCGGCGCGATGGAATAAGAGAAGAGGAGCAAGAGAAGTTGGTGCGGGTAGCCGGACTTGAACCGGCATGACCTAATGGTCGACAGATTTTAAGTCTGTTGTGTCTACCAATTTCACCATACCCGCAGGAAGATCATCGTGCGCGTTAAGCGTGAAATAAAAACAGGGACAGGTTAAGCGACTGTTTCTATTTATCTTTCTGTTGAAATGACGACTCAAGCTGTGCCTGTCACTTCATCGCCCGTGTGGGTCGGTAATTGGAGGCGCGGGTCGGAATCGAACCGGCGTTAACGGAGTTGCAGTCCGCTGCATGACCACTCTGCCACCGCGCCATTTAACTGTTTCACCAAGAAAAAACCTCGGCATAACCGAGGCTTTCAGAATCTTGGAGCGGGAAACGAGATTCGAACTCGCGACCCCAACCTTGGCAAGGTTGTGCTCTACCAGCTGAGCTATTCCCGCTTTTTTCCGCAGCGAAGACACGCTTCGTTGCGGGAAAGAATTCTACTCATCACCCCTCGGGTGTCAACCCGGCATCGGGTGTTTTTTCTGACTTTTCAGGACTTTGACTGACTTTTGAGCAATTGCGGCGCCGCAGCACGAAGATACGAGCCCATGGACCACAGGGTGAATGCCGTGGCCAGGTACAGCAACCCATAACTGAGCCACAACCACGGATTCATGATGATGTCACCATCCGCAGTAAAGTCTGGTTTTTGCGCCAGCAGCAAGGTAATGGCTGTCATCTGGGTCACTGTCTTGATTTTGCCCAGCTGGCTCACCGCCACTTTTGCCCGCTGCCCAAGTTCAGCCATCCATTCGCGCAGTGCCGAAACCGTAATTTCCCGGGATACGATCACCATGGCCGGCACTGCCAGCCAGGCGGTGGCGTGAATCTGCACCAGCATCACCAGCGCCACGCCCACAATCAGCTTGTCTGCCACCGGATCCAGAAAGGCACCAAAGGGACTGGTCTGATTAAGCTTGCGAGCCAGATAGCCATCCAGCCAATCGGTGACGCCCGCCGCCAGGAACAGCAACGCCGCGCAAACATCACTCCAGTGAAATGGCAGGTAGAAAACCAGCACCAGCACGGGAATTGCCAGCACCCGAATCAGGGTGAGGATATNCGGCAAATTCAGGATGGGGTGCACTTTCTGCATAGGGAGGAACTACCGGCCATGAAAATAAGCCACCAGTATAGCGGAAAGCCGGCTATGACTCATTTCCGATTTTTAGATCAAAAACTGAACATGCTATTGATGAAACCAGTCGTACAGTGTCTGCGCCATCTGGGCATTGATTCCCGGCACCCGGGCCAGCTCGCTGGCGGATGCATTGCGCATCTGCTTCAGGCCGCCAAAGTGGGTCAGCAATGCCTTGCGCCGCTTGGGCCCGATACCGGGAATTTCATCCAGCGTGGACTGCTTGCGTGCCTTGCCACGGCGGGCACGGTGTCCGGTCAGGGCAAACCGGTGCGCTTCATCGCGGACCTGCTGCAAAAGATGCAGTGCGGAATCCGCCGGGCCAGGGATCATTTCCTTCCCACAGGGTAGATAAAGCGCTTCGAATCCAGGCCGTCGACTGGGGCCCTTGCCAATCCCCATTACCCGCACCCGGGTTTCCAGCTCCAGCTCCTGAATAACCTTCCAGCCTCGCTGCATTTGCCCCTTGCCGCCGTCGATAAGCAGAAGATCCGGCAACCGGCCCTGCTCTTTCAGCACGCGCTGATAGCGGCGCCGAATCGCTTCTTCCAGGGCTTCGTAATCATCCCCGCCAGCCGCCGGGTTCACATTAAAGTGGCGATACTCCTGCTTGCGTGCCCCTTGCTGGTCAAACACCACGCAGGACGCCACGGCTTTCTCGCCTTGTGTATGGCTAATATCGAAACACTCAATACGCCGCACCGGATCGCTGCTTTCCAGCAGCGTTTCCAGGGCCAGAAAGCGAGCCTCCATGTGTTCGCGTGCCGCCAGTTCGGCCGCCATGGACTGCTGGGCGTTGGTTTGCGCCATGGTGATCCAGGCGGCACGATCACTGCGCACCCGCC
This sequence comes from Alcanivorax sp. HI0044, assembly GCF_001634945.1. NCBI lineage: Bacteria > Pseudomonadati > Pseudomonadota > Gammaproteobacteria > Oceanospirillales > Alcanivoracaceae > Alcanivorax > Alcanivorax sp. HI0044. The sequence continues at coordinate 9,833 of NZ_LWEZ01001483.1, read as the reverse complement.
ACGCCAGCCGGACTTTCTTGCCCCACTGGCTTTCCAGTGCCTGCTGCAACGCTTCAGCGCCCGCAATATCCATACTCAGCAGGATTTCCTGCGGCTTGACCGGGTCTTCCCTGTCGCCCAAATAATATTGCGAGAGAAAGGCTTCAAGAATTTCGCTGCTATCTTCCTCTCCCCGGGTATCCGGACGAAAGGTTCGGTGGCCAAGGATGCGGCCATCACGAATCATCAGCACTTCGATCACGGCCAGGCCATGGCGGGTTTCAATCGCAACCACATCCAGATCACCCTGCCCGGTTTCCGCGTACTGCTTTTGCTGCACGGACTGAATGGCGGCCAATTGGTCCCGCAGGATCGCCGCTTTCTCGAACTCCAGCGCCAGGGATGCCGCCTCCATATCGTCACTGAGCTGCTCCACCACTTCCCGACTGCGTCCATCCAGGAAATCCGCCGCCATTTTTACCTGGCGCGCATAATCGGCTTCACTCACCAGCCCTACGCACGGTGCCGTGCAACGATTGATCTGGTGCTGGAGGCAGGGACGGGTGCGGTTACGGAAATAGCTGTCGCTACAATTGCGGACCTGGAACACTTTCTCGATCAACGACAGGGCTTCACGTACCGCCCCACCACTGGGATAGGGGCCAAAGTACTGGCTGCCAGCCCGGCGTGTACCGCGATGAAAGGTGACGCGGGGAAAACGGTCGGCGCTGGTGATACGGATATACGGGTAGGATTTGTCGTCGCGCAGAAGAATGTTGTAAGGAGGTTTCAACTCCTTGATCAGCGACTGCTCCAGCAGCAGCGCTTCCGCCTCACTGCCGGTCACTGTTGTCTGGATATCACGAATTCGCCCGACCAGTGCCCGGGTTTTCGCACTGGATACATTCTTCTGGAAGTAGCTGTTCAGGCGCGCCTGAAGATTACGCGCCTTGCCCACATACAAAACACCCCCGTCCCCGTCCAGCATACGGTAAACGCCGGGCTTTCGGGCACAGTGAGTGAGGAAGTGTTTGGCATCGAAATCAGACAAGGGGGATATCTCAAAACAGATTGGCAAACAGAAAGTGTATCAGCCCTGCCCTGATGATTTCCCCCTGTAGCGAAGCGGCAATCAGGGGGCTGTGTTTTCTACCGCATCGAGCATGCCGTGACGCACGGCCAGCAACGCCATTTCCACATCGCTGGTCACACCCAGCTTGTCGAAAATACGGTACCGGTAGGTGTTCACGGTTTTCGGTGACAGGCAAAGTTTGTCTGCCACATCCTGCACTTTGTGGCAATTCACGATCATCATCATGATCTGCAGTTCGCGCTCGGAGAGCATATCCAGCTGCGAGCCCTCATCACCGGTATAGGGCTTGAGCGCCATGGCCTGAGCGATTTCCGGGCTGATATAGCGCTGGCCGGTAGCCACCACCTTGATAGCGCGCACCATTTCTTCCAGGTCGGCACCCTTGGTCATGTAACCGGCGGCACCGGCTTTCATCAGGCGGGAGGGAAACGGTTCTTCTTCGCACATTGTGACAGCGATAACGCGGACACCTTCGTCAACGCGTAACAGTTTGCGGGTGGCCTCAAGCCCTCCGATCCCTGGCATTTTCAGGTCCATCAGGACCACTTCCGGTGCCAGCTCTCTGGCCATTTGCACGGCGAGCTCACCTGAATTTGCCTCACCGACGACCCGCAGGCCATCCACTTCGTCCAGCATACGAGCAATGCCGGTACGGACCAGATCATGGTCGTCCACTACCAATACTTTGATCATTACTGCATCCCCCGGGTAGTTCCTTTACCCGTCAATGTTCTTTTTTCTGATGATTTGTAGACACAAGAATACCGTTTGTCCACAGGCGTGCATAGGGCGCTGTTAACAAACGATGACACGGTTTTCCACGTCCTGTTACGTTGGCGCCATTAGCCTTTAGTCGCGTTGACCGCCCAGTCAAAAAAGCGAACCATATAGGCACCATTGCCAGCATCCAGCTGGCCGCTGATCAACACGGCTAACAACGTCGCCAACAATGACAAAAGGCAACCCATGAGCGCAATCATTTTGCTCCTGCTGGGGCTGGGTGGCATGGCCGCCGGCTACTTCGTCTACTCCCGCTTTATTGCATCACGGATCTACAGACTGGACCCGGATTTCCGCACCCCGGCCCACGAATTTGAAGACGGCGTGGATTTCGTGCCCACCAACCGGTATGTGCTGTGGGGCCACCATTTCACTTCTGTTGCCGGTGCAGCGCCGATTGTCGGTCCGGCCATTGCCGTTATCTGGGGCTGGCTGCCCGCCTTTCTCTGGGTGGTCTTCGGCACGATCTTCTTTGCCGGCGTACACGACAGCGGCGCCCTGTGGGCCAGCGTCCGCAACCGGGCCAAATCTGTTGGCGCACTCACTGGCGAAGTCGTCGGCAGTCGCGCACGCACTGTCTTCATGATTGTTATCTTTTTGGTGCTGTTAATGGTGAACGCTGTGTTTGGCGTCGTCATTGCCAAACTGCTCATTAATAATCCCGGCGCGGTCGTCCCGGTGTGGGGCGCCATTGCTGTAGCACTGGTGATTGGCCAGCTCATCTATCGCCGGGTCATTGGTCTTGGCCTGGTATCTGTGCTCGGTGTGGCGGCGCTGTATAGCCTGATTTACGTGGGTCCCATGGTTCCCGTGACCCTGCCCGATCAAGTCATGGGGCTTTCGGCAAACGCCAGCTGGATACTGATGTTGTTTGCGTATGCTGCGGTGGCCTCACTGCTTCCCGTCTGGATGCTCTTGCAGCCCCGCGACTACATCAACGGCCTGCAATTGTTCGTTGGCCTGATCCTGCTTTACGGTGCTGTCCTGCTCGGTAACCCCCAGGTTGTTGCGCCGATGATCAACAGTGACGTTCCTGCCGGCACGCCCTCCCTGTTACCGCTTCTGTTTGTCACCATCGCTTGTGGCGCCATCTCCGGCTTCCATGGCCTGGTCGCCTCCGGCACCAGCTCCAAACAGCTCGACAAGGAGACAGACGCCCGTTTTGTAGGGTATTTCGGTGCTGTGGGCGAAGGCGCACTGGCACTGGCAGCCATCATTGCCGCCACCGCCGGTTTTGCCTCCCTGGCTGACTGGCAGGCGGTATACACGGCCTTTGGTCAGGGCAGCCTGACCGCCTTTGTGGATGGTGGCGCCAATATTCTTGCCAATGGCATGGGCATGGATGTGGGCGTTGCCGCCACCCTGCTCACCGTGATGGCGGCCCTGTTTGCCGGCACCACCATGGACACCGGTCTGCGCCTGCAGCGCTATATTTTCCAGGAATGGGGCGAAATCTATCAGCAAAAATGGATGACGCGGCCTCTGCCCGCCACGCTACTGGCCGTAGTCAGCTGCCTTCTGCTGGCGTTTGGGGCAGGCGGTGCCGATGGCTCCGGCGGCCTGCTGATCTGGCCGTTGTTCGGCACCACCAACCAATTGCTCGCCGGCCTCACCCTGCTGGTGATTACCATCATGCTGGTGAAACGCGGACGTCCGGCCATTTATACCCTGGCGCCGCTGGTTTTCCTGCTGGTGATGACCCTGTTTGCCCTGCTGATGCAGCTGAAAAGCTTCTACGAGAAGGAAGACTGGTTCCTCCTGGGGCTGGACCTTGTTGTATTGGTGGCGGCCCTGCTGGTTACGCTGGAGTGCACCGCAGCCCTCAAGCGCGCCTTCAAAGCGCCACCGGAGCCTCTGTAATGGCAACGCCGGCACAATGGCTCAAACGCATCAGCGATCTCGGGGCGCAGTACTACAACGCCCCCTATCGCGCCGCCATTGCCCGCGCCAAACGGGATGAAGAGGACCTGTTCATGCTGCTGGTCTTCTCGGAAATGATGGGGGTTCCCAACCCGGCAGCCTGGAGCACACTGGAATTGCAGCCCCTGCTAATGGAGCGCTTTCATGAATGGCACACCCGCATGGGCATGGAGCGCTCCCCCCTTGATCACTTTCGCTGCTGCTGATGGCTGACACCGACACCACCGCACAGCTTGAGCTTGATCTGGATGCCCTGCTCGCCTCCCGCACCCTGCTTATGGTGGGCGGCAAGGGCGGCGTGGGCAAAACCAGCACCGCCTCCGCCCTGGCCATCCGCGCTGCCGACCAGGGCCGCAAGGTGTTGCTGGTCTCCACCGATCCGGCCCACAGCCTGGCGGACGCCTTTAACCGCCCCATCGGCAATTCGCCCACTTGTCTGGCGCCGGGACTGACCGCCCTGGAGCTGGACCCGGATGACGAAGTCGAGGCCTACCTGGACCGGGTCAGCGCCCAGATGCGCCGCTTTGCCACTCCAGACCAATTCCGCGAGCTGGACAAGCAGTTACGCCTCAGCCGTCAGTCCCCCGGTGCGCAGGAAGCTGCGTTGCTGGAGCGCATCTCGCGGCTGATTGATATCGACAGCCGCGACTACGACCTGTTGATCTTCGATACCGCACCCACCGGCCACACCTTGCGGCTGCTAAGCCTGCCGGAAGTCATGGCCGCCTGGACCCAGGGCCTGCTGCGTCACAGCGACAAGGCCCGCAAACTGGGCCAGGTGTTAGGCCACCTGACACCAGACAAGAGTGTGGACAGCCCCCTGCAAGATCCCACCGACCATGCCACCGCAGGCCTGGACCCACGCAGCCAGGAAGTGGCCGATACACTGATCGCCCGTCAGCGATTGTTCCACCGCGCTCGCCGGCAACTGTCTGACCCTGCGCAAACCGCTTTTGTCTTTGTGCTGACCCCTGAACGACTGCCCATTCTCGAGACGCAACGCGCCGTTGCCTCCCTGACAGAAAATGACATCCCGGTGGCGGGCGCCGTGGTTAACCGGGTGCTGCCGGATGCCACAGACAGCGCGTTTTTCGCAGCCCGCCATGCACGCCAGCAACGGCACATGGATGAGCTGGCACACGCTTTGGGCGCGCTACCTCGCAAGGACTTGCCACTGCAGGAAGATGACATTCAGGGACTGGAGGCAATCCGGACATTTGCAGGATTGCTCGGCAATGGGGATCACTGAGCTTCAACCACAAGCGTATTGCTTGCGTGTTGCGTGAACCGTGTCGCGGCCGCAGAGCGGCACAAAAAAAGCCCGCACTCATCAAGTGCGGGCTTTTTATTTGGCGGAGGGGGTGGGATTTGAACCCACGGACGGTCTCCCGTCGCCGGTTTTCAAGACCGGTGCATTCGGCCACTCTGCCACCCCTCCAAGGTGGCAGCAATAATACATGAGCAATAAGACCAGTCAACGTCGAAGCCACAATACCGTGCACGACTGGTTGAGTTTTGATCGCCGAGCGGACCCGTTCAGCTCAATCGGAATAACGACGAAAGATGCGCTGCTTGGCGCGCTCGTATTGCGCCTGGTTGATAGCCCCTTCCTGCATCAGCCGGCGGTGCTCTGCCACTTCTGCCGCCAGCCGCTCTTTCCGGTCGGGCAAAAGGGCCCAGGCTCGTTCTCCCCGTAGCTGCAGCGCGCCAAGCACCTTTTCAAAGCGCTTTCTGTCTCCACGCTGATCAAACAGGTCGAACATCACCAACCGCCCGTTACGGGTATAGAACAGCAGGCGTCGGGAGGAGCCCCGCAGGCAAATGCCGAGCCCCAGCAAGGACACTCCCAGCGCTGCCAGCGCGGCAACGGTCTGCCCCACGGCCAACAGGAGCCCGGCAACAATGAGCGCCAGCAGGGCAACACTCAGGGACCGCCAGGCAATTTCACGATAAGCATTCGGCGAGCCCGCCAGAAACGCCAGATTGATAATCCGCGTTACCTCACGCCGCCCCCGCTGCTCCGTCCATTCCAGGTAGCGGCCATTGAACAGGACGATCCGGCGTTGCCGACCCAGCAGCCGGTTTTTCTGTTCGAAAATCAGCTCATGGCGACGCGATGCCAACTCAGGCACCCGCAATAGATCTTCGTATAGAGAATGCCGGCCCTGTACCGCTGCCAGCTCGATTTGCTCACTTTCAGTGGCAGCCAGCGATAATGCACCCATAACGCCCCCTCGGCTTAAATTCAGGCATTTTCAGTACGAAAATAGTATTACGCACTTGCCTTGCCATCCCGAGATAAGGGTCACAAAAGTGCACATCCATGGTTGCCAATGATCCCCACGGGATGACCAGGCACTTTCTCATGGCGAAAAGCCGGTTTAACGCTTGATTTTGGCCTCCTCGCCCTTATGATCACAGGAACAATTGGCAAGGATGAGTGATATCATGAATAACCCGACCAACCCCTACTCCGCCCCCCACCAGCACGGTGTTGCCGTTTCCGGGGAGCGCGCGGCCCAGGTACTGAAAAACACCTATATGCTGCTGGGGCTGTCACTCGTTGTGGCAACCGGCGCGTCCTGGTTTGCCATGGCCAGCAACATCGGTTTCGTTAACGTCTGGCTGACCATCGGTGTCTATTTTGGTCTGTTATTCGCCACCAACGCGCTGCGCAACAGCGCCTGGGGCATTCTGGCCGTCTTCGGCCTGACCGGCTGGCTGGGTTTCACCACCGGCCCGATCATTAACATGTACGCCCAGATCCCCGGCGGCATGGAGATCGTAACCACCGCTCTGGCTGGCACTGCCGGTATTTTCGTGGCCATGTCGGCCATTGCCCTGGTCACCCGCAAGGACTTCAGCTTCCTCACCAACTTCATCATGATCGGTATTCTGGTGGCGTTCGGGGCAAGCATCGCCAACATCTTCTTCGCCATCCCGGCGCTGAGCCTGGCGGTATCTGCTGCCTTTGTGCTGCTGTCCTCCCTGCTGATCATGTGGCAGACCAGCGCCATCATCCACGGCGGTGAAACCAACTACATCATGGCGACGGTGACCCTGTTCGTTTCCATCTACAACCTGTTCATGTCCCTGTTGCACCTGCTGACAGCTCTCAGCGGCAACGATTAATGCGATTCTCGCTACTGGTCAACGCGGCGGCGGATTCCGCCGCCGCGTTGACCGCCCTGCATACTGCTCAAGCCCTTCTCGACACCCCCGATCACCAACTCCACTGCCTGTTCTTCTACCGGGATGCCGTGCATCTGGCGAACCGTCATGCCTGGACCGGTGATGGCACCCAAGCCAATGCCGCCCAGCAGTGGCAGCACTGGCTTGCCCGTCATGATGTGAATGCCGTGGTTTGTGTGGGCGCCGCCCAGCGTCGGGGCATTGTCGCCACCGACACGGACAACACGCTGGCGGAAGGCTTCTCTCTTGCGGGACTGGGGCAATGGGCGGAGGCCCTCATCAGCAGCGATCAGGTGATTCAGTTTGGCTAACCATACCCTCTACATCGCCACCGGCAGCCAACCCTTTTCCAGCCAGTTCCAGGAGATGCTCGACATGCTGCTCACCGGTGCAGCGTTCGGACAGGCCACCACCCTGTGGCTTACGCCCCCGGCTCTCGCTACGCTGAAACTGTGCCCCAACGACACCCTGATGCAGCTCGCAGACTTCGGTGTGCGCTGCGTGACCGAAAAACCGGGACGCGAGGAAAACGCCCCCCCCGCACCCTGCCCGGTGAGCGCCGACCCGCTTGGGCATGATGAACTGCTATCATTACGCACCCAATGCGATCAGATTCTGGTGTTCTGATGTTGCACCTGCTTGGCTTTTCCCCTGACGATAACAACACGCACCAGCGCTTCTCGGCGCTTTACACCCGTGGCGACATTTGTGTCTTCACCGATGCAGGCCTGTTACTTGCATCACAGCTGGAGCTGAAAGGAGATGGCTACCTGCTGACGCATTCATCCTTACAACTCCCGGACAGTGCCCTGCCGGTGATAGATCATGCGGGTCTGATCGCACTGATCGCCGAACACGGCCCGTGCACCAGCTGGTATTGAAACGCCTCTACGTACCATTCTTCACGCAACACGCCTTAAACCCGATGAGATGGAATCATGACTGAACATGCTTTTGCGCCTTTCGTTCGCACCCTGGGCCGCGGCAAACGCGCCCGCCGCAGCCTCACCCGCGAAGAAGCCCGTGAGGCCATGCAGGCCATCCTCGACGGAAACGTGGAAGATATTCAGCTGGGCGCTTTCCTGATGCTGTTGCGGGTAAAAGAAGAAACACCGGATGAGCTGGCCGGGTTTCTTGATGCCTGCCGACCCGCCTGCTACCAGGCCCTTGCCGAGCTGCCCCATGTGGAACTGGACTGGCCCAGCTATGCCGGCAAGAAAAAGCACCACCCCTGGTACCTGCTGGCAACAGTGCTATTGGCCACCAACGGCATCCGCACTTTTCTCCATGGCGGACCGGCGCACACGCCCAATCGCGTGTATACCGATCAGCTTCTGCCGCAACTGGGCCTGCCCGTTGCGCAAACCGTCGCCGAAGCGCACGCACACCTTGAGGAACAGGGGCTGGCCTACCTGCCCCTGGAACAGTTCTGCCCGCCACTGGCACGAATACTCACGCTGCGTTACTTCCTGGGCCTGCGCTCACCAATCAACACCCTGGCCCGCAGCCTCAACCCTGCCCGGGCACCACTCTCCATGCAGAGCGTTTTCCACCCGGCTTATATCGAACTGCATCAAGGGGCGGCAAAGCTGGCCGGTGATCGGGACCTGCTCCTGTTCAAGGGAGAAGGGGGCGAGCTGGAAATCCGCCCGGATGCACGCACGCAAATCCAGGGCATCCGTCACGGCAAGCCACTGGAAAGTGCCGTGATCGACAACGCCCTGCCCCGGCAAACGCCACCGGGCGATCCCGGTGCGGACACAATTCTGCGGGTATGGCGCGGCGAAAGCCGTGATGAATACGGCGAACAGGCCGTTATCCATACCGTGGCCGTAGCCCTGTGGGGCCTCGACAAGGCAGACTCTCTGGAGAGTGCGCGCAAAGACGCCGTAGCACTGTGGGAAAACCGCGATAAGACACGGCTTTAACCGATGTCGGATTACGCTTTTCAGGGTTTGAACCAACCAAACCTGGGATGCAGGCTGACCACGCTGCCAACGATAATCAATGTCGGCGCGTGGATCTCCCGCCCTTCGATATCGTCCGCTAGCTGATCCAGAGTGCCGGTAATGACCTCCTGCAGATTGGTCGTGCCCCGTGACACCAGCGCAATCGGCGTATCGCCCGAACGGCCATGGGCGATCAGCTGGCTGCAGATTTCCCGCAAGCCCACCAGCCCCATGTAGAACACCACGGTTTCGTGCTCGCCAACCAGATGCTCCCAATCCAGATCCACCGAACCATCCTTGCGGTGTCCGGTCACAAAGCGCACAGACTGGGCATGATCACGATGTGTCAGCGGAATGCCAGCATAGGAAGCACAACCACTGGCGGCGGTAATGCCCGGCACCACCTGGAAGTCGATGCCCTCAGCCACAATCAGGTCAATTTCTTCGCCACCCCGGCCGAAGATGAACGGGTCCCCGCCCTTGAGGCGGCACACCTTCTTGCCCTGCTTGGCATAATGGACCAGCAATTCATTGATGTTGTTCTGGGGCAGCGCGTGTTTATCGCGGGCCTTGCCCACGTACACCAACTCCGCATCCCGGCGGGCCAGATCCACGATACCCTTGCCCACCAAGCGGTCGTACAGCACCACGTCGGCTTTCTGCAGCAGGCGCAACGCCCGGAACGTCAACAGGTCCGGGTCACCGGGACCTGCACCCACCAGGTAGACCTCACCCCGACTCAGGCAGGCCGCATCAGCGGATTCAATGGCCGCAGCCAGCATGGCTTCCGCTTCGCTGTCCTTGCCAGCCAGCACTTTCTCCACCACCGGGCTATCCAGGGTCTGCTCCCAGAACAGGCGCCGCGCGCCGATATTATCGAGTTTTTCTTTGAGGGGCTGACGGAAGCGGGCCATCAGGTC
>NZ_LWEZ01001482.1:0-1622 GCF_001634945.1 Alcanivorax sp. HI0044 | reverse complement strand
GGCAAAGCCATTTATTCACTGAGCTACGGCAACAGTGAAGAAAATGATTTTGAGGCCAACTCGGTGCATTTCGATATGAGTCAGGATTTTTTTGGTGACCTGACCACGTTGAGCCTGGGTTACTCAAAAGGGTGGGATGAAGTCTTCCGTACCGGTGACAACAGCTTTGCCGAGGAGGCGGACCGGCAACACTTTCGGATCGGCTTGAGTCAGGTGCTGACGAAAAACCTGATCGGTAGCATCGGCCATGAGTTGATTACCGATGAAGGCTACCTGAATAACCCTTACCGCTCTGTGCGTTACCTGACTTCCCCCAACAGCTACAGCTTTGAACCGGAGCGCTACCCCAATACCCGTACCAGTGAAGCCACGGCGATCCGGTTGTCGTATTACCTGCCATGGCGTGCTGGGTTGCACGGGGAATATCGACTTTATAGCGATTCCTGGGGCGTGGATGCCAATAGCTGGCAGCTTCAGCTCATTCAACCCATCGGCCAGCGCTGGACCGTGGAAACCCGCTACCGAAGCTATCAGCAGGGTGACGCGGATTTCTATGCGGATTTGTTCCCGTTTCAGAATGCCCAGAACTTTTTGGCCCGTGACAAGGAGCTGAGTGAGTTTTCGTCCACGGTGATCGGAATGGGGGTGGGTTTTCAGTTCAGCAAACCGAACTGGGGCACCATCGATAAAGCCGGCCTGCATCTATGGGTGGACCGCTTCAGCTTCGATTACGATAACTTCCGCGATATCCGGGTACAGACCACCCCCGGTACTGAGCCTTTATACAGCTTTGATGCCACCGTAACCCGGCTGCTGTTTACGCTCTGGTATTAGGTGCTGTCATGCAACACGCACTCCGCACCATGCGGGTTGGCCGTGTTGCATGATGCGTGCAGCGCGCAGCGTCTCTTACAGTGAATCCGTCAACAGGATCCCGAAGCTGTAACGGTTTTCGTAATCGTCGTAATTGATCAGCGAATCCCCGTAGCCAGAGAAAACCTGTACAAGCCCCTTGAAACGTTTGCTCAGGGGGAATGAGTAATTGATACGCCCCGCCCCTTTGTTATCTGAACGCAGGTTATTGCGCAGCATCAGCTCGATGACGTGATTGCCAAACGGGTGTGCCACTTCCAGCTCGAAATTCCCCATGTATTTCTCGATATCCGGGTTATCGTCGCCGCGAGTATCCGTGGGATCATCTTTTTTATCTTCGGGTATGCGATACCAGGGCTTGAAAGACCAGTAATAATCTCCTGTCTTGAACACATAGTTCATGAAGACGCGGTTCCAGCTGCGTGAAACAGGCACGTCCTGTCCGTTGGATTCGTGGTTGAACCCTATCGCCAGCAACTCGGAATCCAGCGGGCCGATCTGCCAGTCGATGGGCTTGGTAATGAACAGCTCGGGTTCGTAATTGGCTTCGCGGAACGGGGCAGAGAGCTCGCTGTTGTAGGCCTGCCAGTAGAAAGTGCCGGTGAATGCCATCCACAGGGTAATGTCATCCACGATCTTTTCCTTGATCGGGGCTTTCAGCGATAGCTGGAATTTTACCTCGGTGGGCTGTAGATCGCTGTCGTTCTTGGTGGGGTCGTTCCACTGCCGGTTGGACCAGTAGCTGTAGG
>NZ_LWEZ01001481.1:0-1450 GCF_001634945.1 Alcanivorax sp. HI0044 | reverse complement strand
GCACTGATTTCCCTGAACAGCGCACGGTACTCATCGGTGAGCTTGTGCCGTGGCTGCATATTGACCAGTGGCGTCGCTTTCTCGTGGGATTCGCGCATCACTACACTGCTGGAGAGTTTGTTGGCAAGAATCGGCAACCCCTCTTCTTCGAGAGACGCCACCAACTCCTGAGGCAACCGCGCCCGAGGCTGGTATTGATTCACCACAATGCCTTCCACCTGCAGGTCATCATTGTGGTCTTCCCGGGCTTCCTGAATATTTTCCAGCAGTGTGTACAACGCCTTGCGGGAAAACGCATCGCAGTCAAAGGGAATCAGCACCCGATCAGCCGCAATCAACGATGACAAGGTGTAGAAGTTATACGCTGGCGGCGTATCCACAAAAATCTCGTCAAAGTCTTTCGCCAGCGCCTTCAGCAAACCACGCAGTTTGTAGATCTTGTGCTTGGACTCGAGCATATGCTCGATTTCCCCCAGCTCGCCATCGGACGGCAACACAAACAGGTTCTCAAACGGGGTGGCATGCACATAGTCACGCGGATCTTTTTCTTTCAGCCGAAACGACAGGGTCTGAGCAAAAAAAGTGCCGATGTTGGGTTTTGGCCCGTGCCCGTTACTGTACGCGGGCATGCCCAGCAAATACTGGCTGGCGTTGCACTGTGGATCCAGATCGACAACCAGGGTGCGTTTGCCCTCCGACGCGCTGATAGCCGCCAGATTGACCGTAATACTGGACTTCCCCACGCCCCCTTTCTGATTGAACACCACTCTACGCATTCCTTGTTCTCCTTAAACAGCAAGTATTGGCGTTGCCGAATCATACACAGCCTGCCAAGCCACTCACAGTGCCAAAGTGCCGGGCATAAACTGCTACTCAGACTGTCCACAGAAACTGTGGATAACCTGGTGAATAACCGCTGAGCGAAATCGGCAAAGCGTGGCCGATCAGACGCACGTTACGGTTCGATTAAAAAACACCCAAATTAAACGTGGACGCGAAATCTATTTACTTCCCCTTGCTGAGCGCCAGCAAGCGAGCTAAAAGTAAACACAATGTTTCATTTCGGCGCTTCACCTGCGCCGTTCACAGCTATTTTTCAGGTGCTCTATATGTCTCAGCCATTCTGCGCCCCGCCACGGACAAGCTCTCTCAAGGCAATCCCTGGTGATGCGGGATTGCCCCTTATCGGCCACACCCTGGCTTTCATGCGCGACCCGATTGGATTAATGCGCAAACGCTATGACACCTATGGGCCGGTATCCTGGAGCAGCGTATTTGGCTTGCGCATGATCCAGATGCTCGGCCCCGACGCCAACCAGTTCGTCATGCTCAACCGCGGCGACCTGTTTTCCAATCATGATGGCTGGGATTATTTTATCGGTCGCTTTTTCCATCGCGGTATCATGTTGCTGGATTTCGAAGAGCATCGCTGGCATCGCAAGATCATGCA
>NZ_LWEZ01001480.1:0-2018 GCF_001634945.1 Alcanivorax sp. HI0044 | reverse complement strand
AACATCATAGTCCTTAACAGCAAGCGCGGCCATTCGCGCACACTGCCCGTTCCTCGCCATTGGCCCTGGTTATTGGCTGCGGCGTTGGTGGTGTTTCCCGCGATTATTGGCGTTAGCGCCTATCTTCTGGCCTATCGAGTGGGCGGTCAGCCTGAATTTACTCCGGTAATGACGGAGCGTTTTGCGGGGCAGCTGGAGCAGCAGCAACAAGCTCTTTCCGAGCTGGATCAGCAAAGCCAGGAGCAGTTTCGTGCCCTGACGCTCAAGCTGGCCCAGGCTCAGGCTCGGCTGGTTCGCCTGGATGCACTGGGTGAGAGACTGGTGGAAGTGGCTGATATCGGCGGTGACGAATTCGATTTCAGTAGTGTGCCCGGTGTCGGTGGACCGGAATCGCCGGATGAGGGGGCCAGTTATGAGTTGCCTTCCTTTATGGGGGCGCTGGATCAAATGACGGCCACCCTGGAACGCCGTGAGCGTCAGCTGGATATCCTGGAAGACCTGCTGGCGGATAAACAGTTGGAAGACCAGACTTATCTGTCTGGCCGCCCGCTGACCAAAGGCTGGATGTCCAGCCGTTTTGGCCGGCGTTCCGATCCCTTTTCCGGCCGGGTGGCCTGGCATAAAGGGGTGGATTTCGCGGGTAAGGAAGGCACGCCCATCGTGGCCACCGGTGCTGGCGTTGTGACCTATTCCGGTGAGCGTTCCGGTTACGGCAAAATGGTGGAGATCAACCACGGTAACGGCCTGTCCACCCGCTACGGGCACGCGATGGAGCTGCTGGTGGAGCCGGGGGACATTGTTCGCACCGGTGATACGGTGGCCAAGGTGGGCAATTCCGGCCGTTCCACTGGGCCGCATGTGCACTACGAAGTGCTGAAAAACGGCGCTCAGGTGAACCCACAGCCCTATATTTACCGCGCTCGCCGCTAAAACTGAAAATCGAAAACGGCCCAATGGGGCCGTTTTTCGTTATCGGGCCTTGATTACGGCGAATACCACCTTATCTCTCAATCCTATTGTGTTTAGAATGGCTCACCTTGCGGGGGAATCACCTTGCCGCCACCGGGCTGTTTGTCCTGACTTTTACTGAACCGGAAGTTTTATGCTGGGTACCATCGTAAAAAAAATCATCGGCACCAAGAATGATCGTGAAATCAAGCGAATGGCAAAGCTGGTCGATGCCATTAATAACCACGCAGAGGCGATGGGGCAGCTTACCGATGGCGATCTGCAGCACAAGACAGTCGCCTTCCGGCAGGCTTTCAAAGACGGCAAGACCCTGGATGAGTTGCTACCCGAAGCGTTTGCGGTAGTCCGCGAAGCGTCTACACGGGTGATGGGGATGCGCCATTTCGACGTGCAGATGATGGGCGGGATATCCCTGCATGAAGGGCGTATTTCCGAGATGCGTACCGGTGAAGGTAAAACCCTGACGGCGACCCTGCCGGCCTACCTGAATGCGCTCTCCGGTGAAGGCGTGCATGTGGTTACGGTAAATGATTACCTGGCCGAGCGTGACGCCAATTGGATGCGTCCCCTGTACGAATTCCTCGGGTTATCCGTGGGCATCATTCTGTCCCAGCAGCCCACCGAGCAGAAGCGCGCCGCGTACGCGTCGGATATTACCTACGGAACCAACAACGAATACGGCTTCGATTACCTGCGCGACAACATGGCCTTCCGCCTGGAAGACCGGGTGCAGCGTGGGTTGAATTACGCCATCGTCGATGAGGTGGATTCCATCCTGATTGATGAGGCGAGAACGCCACTGATTATTTCCGGCCCGGCGGCAGATTCCTCCGAGCTGTACCAGGCGGTGAATCAGTTGATGCCGCAACTGGAGAAAGAGACAGAAGAGAGCGAAGGCGATTACTTCGTTGATGAAAAACAACGGCAGGTAGAGCTGACCGAGGCGGGTCACCAGAAGATTGAAGCGCTACTGGTCAGCAACCAGTTGCTGGAACAGGGCGAAAGCCTGTACGCGGCCCATAACCTGGCGCTGCTGCATCATGTGCATG
>NZ_LWEZ01001479.1:0-446 GCF_001634945.1 Alcanivorax sp. HI0044 | reverse complement strand
CGCCCCTACCCCCAGGTGGATTACCTACGTGGCGCGGCGCAGGCAGCCAGCAATATTGATGTTGCCGCACTGCGCCAGAGCGGTATCGAAGGACCGGCACTGGGCGAGGCCATTGAAAAAGCCCGCATTCATGCACTTTCCCACTATAAGAGCGAGTTTAAAAAAACATGGCAGACCCCGTCGCCCTGATTACCGGTAGCGCCCGGCGCATCGGCGCAGAAATCGTTCGCACCCTGCACGCCAATGGCATGCGGGTAATCATTCATTACCGCAACAGCGCACAAGAGGCTCACGCTCTGGCGGACAGCCTGAATAGCTCGCGCCCGGATAGCGCGGCGATTATTCAGGCTGATCTGGATAAGCCCGACCAGGTTAGGCAACTGGCCCATGATGCCCTGGCCTGCTTCGGTCGCATGGATCTGCTGGTCAACAATGCCTCCAGCTTC
>NZ_LWEZ01001478.1:0-1578 GCF_001634945.1 Alcanivorax sp. HI0044 | reverse complement strand
ACGAGTCCGGCAGTGGCCTGTCCGGTGCCGATGNCAACTTCAGTTTCAGCGAATTGAAAACCGTGCTGAGCCATAATGGCTCGCTGTTCGCCGGTGACTGGACCAACCAGCTGACCCAGCGTTGCACCAGCTACAGCACCGCCGAGCTGGATGGGGCCGCTTACGATTTAACCGCAGCCTGCCAGGCGCTGGTGAACTGGGATGGAACCTATAACATCACCAGTCGCGGGGCTCACCTGATGCGTGAAACCCTGCGCCAGTTCCGGGTGAGCGGGCATCGTAGCCTGGCTGACAGCCTGTTTGCGCAACCTTTCGATGCGGATAACGGGGCGACAACGCCGTCAGGCCTGGCGCCCATCGATACGGCCAACCCCGAGCAGGACCCGGTGCTGGTTGCGTTGGCTCGCGCCGCGAAAATGCTGACCGATAATGGCATCAGCCTGGATGCCCCCTTGGGTGACATTCAGTATTTGATCAAAGCGCAGGGAGAAGCCGGGATCCCCGTCAGTGGCGGCTATTCCTATGAGGGCGTGTTCAATATGGCGGAGAGCAAAACCGCGTCGCGCAGCACCTCTGACTTTGCCAACAATGTTATTGGCAGCCCGCAACCGGACAGCCTGCTGTTTGCGCTGGATGAAGATGGCGATGGCACGGATGAACTGGCATATCGGCCCAATTACGGTTCCAGCTTTATCATGGCGCTGTCTTACACCGATGAAGGCTCCCAGGCGGAAATGCTTCTGAGCTACAGCCAGTCACATGATCCTGAGAGCGCTTTTTTCAGTGACCAGACGCAGCAGTACAGCCAGTTGCAGTGGCGCCCCGTGCGTTTCACCGAGTCCGAGGTGGCCGATAATACGGTGGAGACCCTGGAGCTGATGCAGGAGCGCTAATGCTCCGTTTCACTGAAGCCCGCTAAATGTCCCGACAGCAAAAGGCCCACATGGTGTGGGTCTTTTGCGTTGGTGCGCGGTGATTTAAAGGTGGCGCAGTTTATTTGGCGCCGAGCGGGGCGAACTCGTCCTTGTCTACCGGCTGCGGATTGCGTGACAGCAGGTAGCGCACCAGCGCTGTGGTGCGAGCGGAGTCCTGGGCACGTATTGCCTGAAGCAGTTGTTCGGCAACCGTGGCTTTTTCCAGCTGCACTGAGGCGGGAAGCTGCGGATCGGTTTCTGCAAAGCGTAGATCGCTGAGAGCGGTGAGCAGCACAAAAGCGCGGTTGCTCAATACGGCCTGTTCCAGACCTTCCTGAAAAATGGTGGCCTGGTACCGCAGGTAACCTTCTTCGGCGAGCCACAGCATGGCGCCCAGGCAGCTCATGTGTCGGGTGCTGTGCAAACCCACATCATCCACCTCGGTGGGGCCGATAATATCTTCCACGTACAAGGCGCCCGGGCGAGGGAAACTCATGTAGCTCTGCATCAGAATGCGGGCCACATCGTGGGTGAAATCATCGATATGCAGGTGGGACATGGGCTTACCTAACAGACGTCATGGTATTGTTCTTTTTGGGCGCCAGACGCTCAGCGCCTGACGCAGTCACACGTTACTTCTTGCGTGCCCGATCCAGATAACGGG
>NZ_LWEZ01001477.1:0-1578 GCF_001634945.1 Alcanivorax sp. HI0044 | reverse complement strand
TCTTCTTGTGATTCATCACCCCTTGGGTACCGGCGAACACGGTGTAGTCGTAACTCATGGCCATGACCCGACCCGCCTGCTCACCCACCTGATCCGCGTTGACCGTACCGGTACCACCGATCAGCCCATCCGCCGGACTCATGGCCTGCAGCTCTTCCGCACTGCGACGGCGACGCTGGGCCGCCAGCGCCATGGCGCCGTATTCCTGAAAGCTGCCAGTATCCAGCAGATCATCCAGGTTTTCCCGGGCGGTTCGCTTGCCCTTGCGGTGACGTTTTTCCACCGCCTTCGGGCGGCCTTCGTCGCTGATGGCGTGATGACGATCCAGCACCTCGGCCAGGTCCTTGCGGATATGGTCCAGATCCACGCTTTCTTCCGTGGCGATGGCGGGCCCATCCACCTCGCCGGGCTCCACAAACAACAACGGCGCGGCTTCATTCAGCGCATCGCCCTCCTCGGCCGCCAGGCTGTGAACCCGACCCGCCATGGTGGCGCGAATTTCAAACTCCATCTTCATGGCTTCCAGCACCGCTACCACCTGACCTGCCTGCACGGTCGCGCCCTCATTGACCAGCACGGACACCAGTACGCCAGTGGTGGGGCTGAGCAAGGCATCGCAGCCAGTAGGAATCGCCACGGTTTCCATGGTTTGAGCCGATCCAGCGGCGGGCAATTCCGCAGACACCTCAGGCAGGGCCGCCAACAACTCGGCAAGATGACTTTCCACATAGCGTGTGGTGACCGCATTGGCCTGCACCGCGTCACTGGTCAGCAACGCCTGCAAAAGTGGGAGGTTGCTTTGTACGCCGGCGATACGGGTCTGTTTCAGTGCTCGGCGGGCGCGTTGCAATACCGCCCCGTAATCCGCGCCTGTCACAATCAGCTTGGCCAGCAGGGAATCGTAGGCCGGGCTCACCGCGTAACCCGCATAGCCGTAGCCATCCACCCGGATCCCTGGCCCGCTGGCAGGCTCATAGGCCGTCAGGGTACCGGCGGACGGCGCGGTGCTGCCATCGGCCTTGAGGGTTTCCATATTCAGGCGCAGCTGTACCGCCATGCCGTCACAAACCGGCGGCGTATCCAGCTGCAGGTCCGCCAGGCTGGCCCCCGCCGCCAGACAAATCTGGCTCTGCACCAGATCTACCCCGGTTACCTGTTCCGTGACGGTGTGCTCCACCTGCACTCGCGGGTTGGCTTCCATAAAGTAGAAACGACCCTGTTCCGGCTCCACCAGAAACTCGAAGGTGCCGATCCCCAGATAGTGCACCTCGGCGGCCAAAGTCAGGGCACTGTGGATGATGCGATCGCGCAGGGCAGGATCGAGACCTGGCGCCGGGGCAAATTCCACCAGCTTCTGGTGGCGACGCTGCAGGGTACAGTCGCGCTCCCACAGATGACTCACCGCCCCACTGCCATCGCCCAGCACCTGCACTTCCACATGCCGTGCGGCGGTGATGAGCTGCTCCACATAGACCGCCGCATTGCCGAAGGCCGCTTTCGCTTCCGACTGGCAACGCTGATACGCCGCTTCCAGATCATTGGGGTCAGTGACCGCTCGCATACCGCGCCCGCCACCGC
>NZ_LWEZ01001476.1:0-1436 GCF_001634945.1 Alcanivorax sp. HI0044 | reverse complement strand
TGTGCGCCAGAATGCCGTCCAGCTCGTCCAGGTTGTTGTAACTGATCACCAACTTTCCTTTCTTGCCCTGCTGCTGGATCTGCACCGGTGCACCGAGACGGTCCGACAGGTCGCTGATCAGTGCCTTCACATTGGGATCTTCCTTGGGCGCCGCCGGCTTGGCCGGTTTCGCCTTCTCGAAATCCCGGACCAGCTCTTCGGTCTGGCGCACTGACAGACCCTTGGCCACCACGGTGCGAGCGGCTTCGATCTGCTTATTGCCCGTCAGGGCCAGCAGCGCACGGGCATGGCCCATTTCCAGATCGCCATGCTCCAGCAGCTTCTTGACGTCGGATTCCAGGCTCATCAGGCGCAGCAGGTTGGTGACCATGGCGCGGGATTTACCCACTGCATCGGCAACCTGCTGGTGGGTAAGCCCGAATTCTTCCTTCAGGCGGCCCAGCGCGATGGCCTCTTCCATGGGATTGAGGTTTTCCCGCTGGATATTCTCGATCAGCGCCATGGCGATGGCGGCTTCGTCGGGCACCTCGCGGATCACCGCCGGAATGGTGTCCAGCTCGGCCATCTGGGCGGCACGCCAGCGGCGCTCACCAGCGATGATTTCGTAACGCTTGTCACCCAGTGGGCGCACCACGATGGGCTGCATCACACCTTGAGCACGAATGGATTCGGCCAGTTCTTCCAGGGCATCTGGCGACATGTCACGGCGCGGCTGGTAACGGCCTCGCTCCATGCACTCCACCGGCAGGTGGCGCAATTCGCCATCGCGGGGACGCTGATCGGGCTCACCCGTCGCTTCACCCTCGTTCTGCAGGCTCACTTCTTCCTGGTGCCGCTGATAGGACTCGTTGCTGCTAAGCAGGGCATCCAGGCCCTTGCTGAGACCGCGTTTACGTTTTGCCGCCATGGTGTTTCGTTCCTTATGAAGCTGCTGCAGGCTGGGCCTTGAGCGCCTGCTCACGACGCAGGATCTCACCGGCCAATGCCAGATAGCTGACCGCACCGCGGGATTTCGGATCGTAGGTGATCACCGGCGCACCGTGGCTGGGCGCTTCCGCCAGCCGCACGTTGCGCGGGATGATGGTGCGGTAGACCTTGTCGCCGAAGTGGCTGATCAGCTGGTTGGAGACATCGTTGGACAGGCTGTTGCGGGGGTCATACATGGTGCGCAGCAGGCCGCCGATGTGCAGCTTCGGGTTCAATACCGTGCGGATCTTCTCGATGGTGTTCATCAGCGCGGTGAGACCTTCCAGTGCGTAGTACTCACACTGGATCGGCACAATCACAGAGTCCGCCGCCGTCAACGCGTTGACGGTGAGCATGTTCAGGGATGGCGGGCAGTCGATGAGGATGTAATCGTACTGGTCACGGATACGCGCCAGCGCATTGCGCAGGCGGAATTCCTTGGCGCTCATGTCCAGTAGCTGGACTTCGGC
>NZ_LWEZ01001475.1:0-1013 GCF_001634945.1 Alcanivorax sp. HI0044 | reverse complement strand
CGCGCCGCAGGGGATCGTTATCTGCTGGTGGAATATGGATCGCTGGTACTGGACCTGCGCCTGCGCTTTCGTGCCCACGCCCTGATGTTGTGGTTGGAAGAACAAAAACTGGATGGCGTTATCGAACTGACACCGGGTATTCGCTCCCTGCAGATTCATTTCGATCCAATGCGCCTGCCGCGCCACGCATTACTGAAAACACTCGCCGATGCCGAGCACGCCCTGCAGCAGCAGGACGACCTGGAAGTGCCCTCACGCATTGTCCATATTCCACTAAGTTGGGATGACGAGGCCTGTCATCAGGCCATCGAAAAATACATGCAGTCCGTACGCAAGGATGCCCCCTGGTGCCCCTCCAACCTGGAATTTATTCGCCGCATCAACGGGCTGGATAACGTGGACGAGGTCAAAAAGATCCTGTTCAGCGCCAGCTATGTAGTGATGGGCCTTGGCGATGTGTATCTGGGTGCCCCGGTGGCAACCCCCTACGACCCACGACACCGTCTGGTCACCACCAAGTACAACCCGGCCCGCACCTGGACGGCAGAAAACTCCGTGGGCATCGGCGGCGCCTACCTGTGCGTCTACGGCATGGAAGGTCCCGGCGGCTACCAGTTTGTCGGGCGCACCCTGCAGATGTGGAATCGCTACCGCCAGACAGAGGCGTTTGACCAGCCCTGGCTGCTTCGCTTCTTCGACCAGATTCGTTTCTACGAAGTCAGCCACGAGGAACTCAAGCAAATACGCCGGGATTTCCCCAAGGGGCAGTACCCGATTCAGGTGGAAGAGACCACGTTCAGCCTGAACGCCTACCAGCAATTTCTCGATGACAACCAGCAGGATATCGCCACCTTCACCGATGCCCGCAACCGGGCCTTTGATCAAGAGCTGCAACGCTGGGTGGAAAGTGGCCAGATCAACTTCCAGTCAGAACAGGATCTGGACGCGGACAACGGCGCTGACGATGTGCAAGGCACCCCCGTGGAATCCCCGGTGGCGGGCAGCATCTGGAA